>JAKAMV010000494.1 GCA_021812735.1 Chloroflexota bacterium
TCAGCGGACCGGATCCTGTACGGCCAGGTGCTCCGCCTCAACGAGCTCCTGGCCCGACGCCCGCTCGCCGCATTCACACAAGAGTCTTGACGTCATCCGAGCCGGCCGCCGCCCCGCACCGCCGAGGCGGGTCAGCCGGCCGGCTCCTCGAGGGACGGCGCGATGCCCTGCGCGAGGTGCGGCTGGAGGGCGTCCCAGAGCACGCGCCCGCCGATTGCGAGGCCGGCGGCCAGCATGATCAGCATGGCGAGGCCCATGGCGATGAACGGCAGCCGAAGGTCGATGGAGGCGAGGACGCCGGCGGCGAGCGATGCGACGATGGTCCCGCTGGTGCCCGCGGCCCCGAACAGCCCCTGGGCAGTGGAGCTCCGACCGGCGGGCGCGGCCCGCGCCACGAGCGTGTAGAGGGCTGGCGACGAGAACGCCGCGGCCGTCCCCTCCACAAGGCCGAGCCCGATCATCCACCAGACGCTGGGGACCATCGTATACGCGACGCCGCAGGCGGCGACACCAACGCCGCCGAGCACCAGCGCGAGGAAGCCGCCCTCCCGGTCCACGAAGCGGCCGGTGAACGGCGAGAGCACGAGGACTGGAAGCGAGAACGTGAAGAAGGACACGCCGATGAGCGCGAAGTCGGCGCCCAGGCTGGTCATGTACAGGCTCCAGATGACCTCGTAGGCGCCGCCGGCGAGGTAGGCCCCCACGTTGACGACCAGCGCCACGACGAGCAGCCGGTTGAGGAGGCGTGCGGGGCGCGACCCTGGGGCCGGCGCCGGGGCAGACGCCTCCACGGCCGCGGGCCCTTCCGGGCGAGCCGGCGGCGCCTCGGCGGCTGGCGACGCCTTCGGCAGGTCATCGACCCGCGCCAGGACCACGGCCGCGGAGACGGCGTAGGCGAGGCCGAACACCCAGAACACGGCGGCGGCCTCGCCGGTGAGCACCGCCGCCAGGCCGCCGATGGCCGGGCCCACCATGAAGCCCCCCATCTGCGCCGAGCTGTAGAGCCCGAACGTCTCGCCCTGGCGCTCCGGCGGATTGGCGTCCATGAGGTAGCCCCGGGCGGCCGGAGCGTAGGCGGCGGCAGCAAGACCGCCAACCAGCCGCAGCGCGATGAACGGGACGGCGCCCGTGACCAGGACCGGCAGCGTGACCGCGACAGCCGATACCACCAGCGCCACCACCATCATCGACTTGCGCGACGCGTGATCCGCGAGGCGCCCGAACAGCGGCTCGCCCGCCAGCGCGGCGGCCGGCCAGGCAGCGACCACGATCCCGAGCGTGGGGAGGTCCACCCCGTGCTCGGTGTAGAACAGCGGCAGGATCGGCAGGATGGCGCCGAAGCCGAGCGCGATGACCCCCTCGGCGAGCAGCAGGGGAAGCACCGGGCTCCAACGCACGAGCCAGTCAGAGAGGCGAGAGGACACCGGGGGAACCTCTGGGGCGGGCAGCCATCCTATCCGAGCCGCCGGGCGCAGCCGAGGGCCGGTTCGCGTCCCGCGACCGGCCGGGCGCCCTATGATGCCCGGAGATGAGCCCCGCCCTGATCCTGACCCTCCTCCTGTCATCGCTGCTGGCCACGCTGCCGGTGCGGCGACTGCACCAGGCAGGCCTGACCTCGGGCTCCCTGATGACCGCCTGGATCGTCTACGTGGCGCTGATCGTGATGGGCGTCGGCCTCGAGGCGGCAGCCAGGTACGTGCTGCCGGTGCTCGTGGTGCTGGTCGCCCTGCCGTACGCCGCCGGCCAGGCGCGCCTCGAGCGGGTCGGCCGGCTGTTCGGGGCGTCGCGGCCCGATCCGGCCCGGCCGGTGATCAACGTGACACCCCCGGGCGCCCCGATGGCGGACGGATCCCCGGTGGACCCGGCCGCCAAGCGCCACGGCCGCAAGCCGCCGGTCGAGTACCGCTGAGGCGCACCGCCGGTCCGGAGTCCGCAGCGCCCGCAACCCCCCTGCCGAGGCGCCCTGCCGAAACCCTCCCGAGGCGCACGACAGAGGCGCACCGGCGCACCACCCCCGAGAGCGCGCGCGCGACCCGTCCACCCCGCGTGGTCTATCGTCGGCATGTGGCCCGCCGCACCTTCGACCGATCGCCTTGGCAGCTCGACCCCGACGTCTCGTTCCTGAACCACGGGTCGTTCGGAGCCTGCCCGGGTCCGGTGCTCGAGGCACAACGGGCGTGGCGAGACCGCCTCGAGGCCGAGCCGGTGCGGTTCTTCGACCGCGAGCTCGAGCCGCTGCTCGACGGCGTCCGCGCCGAGGTGGCCGAGTTCCTCAACGCGGACCCGGACGGCATCGCGTTCGTCCCCAACGCCACGACCGGCGTGTCGACCGTGCTTGCCTCGCTCCGGTTCGCGCCCGGGGACGAGCTGCTCGCGGGCGACCACGAGTACAACGCCACGCTCAACGCCCTCAGGTCCGCTGCCGAGCGCGACGGCGCGCGCGTGGTCCTGTGCCACATCCCGTTCCCGATCCATGACCCCGCCCAGGCCGTCGAGGCATACCTCGAGGCGGTGACGCCGAGGACGAGGTTCGCGCTCGTGAGCCAGGTGACTTCGCCCACCGCCCTCGTGCTGCCGGTGGCGGCGCTCGTCCGCGAGCTGGACCGCCGTGGCGTGGACACGCTGGTCGACGGGGCGCACGCGCCCGGCATGGTGCCCGTGGACGTCGCGGCGATCGGGGCAGCCTGGTGGACGGGCAACGGGCACAAGTGGCTGTGCGCGCCGAAGGGAGCGGCGGTGCTCCACGCGCGGGCCGACAGGCGGGACAGCCTGCGACCGCTGGCCGTGTCGCACGGGTTCAACGACCAACGGACCGACCGCCCGCAGTTCCGGCGGCTGTTCGACTGGACCGGCACCGTCGACTACTCCCCGTACCTCTCGCTGGCGGCCGCCATCCGCTTCGTCGGCGCGCTCCACCAGGATGGCTGGTCGGGGCTGATGGCCAGCAACGCGGCGCTCGCGCGCGCGGGACGCGACCGCATCTGCGCGGCGCTGGGCGTTGAGCCGCCCGCCCCGGACTCGATGGTGGGCGCGATGGCCGCCATCCCCCTCCCCGCGCTGTCACCGACGCCCGAGGCGGCTCGCCGGCTGCATGACCAGCTGTTCTTCGAGGAGCACATCGAGGTGCCGATCGTGCTGTTCCCCGTGGCGGCCGCCCTTGAGCCGGGGGCCGGGCCGTCGACGGTGCTCGTCCGGATCTCGGCGCAGCGCTACAACCTGGCGGAGGAGTACGCGGCCCTCGCCTCGGCGCTCGCCGTCCGGCTGCTGGGCCCGGCGAAGCCGCGCTCGCTCCTGGGGCGGCTGCGCCGCTGAGCTCGGGCGCGATTCACACCTCGGCCGTGCCCTCCCCTTCCCGGCTGCCTGGCGTGGTGCGCCGGTCGCGCCCGCGACGCGGGTAGATGACGAGGATCCGGCCCTCCTCGGGGCCGATGCACTCCACGTCGTGGGGGATCGTCGGGTCCCAAGCCAGGTAGTCGCCCGGGCCCAGCTCGGCCACGTGCTCGCCCTGGGTCATCCGCCAACGCCCCTCGAGGACGACATGGTGCTCGTCGCCCTGGTGTGCGTGGACGCCCGTTGAGCTGCCGGCGGACACCGCGACCTCGATGATGCACAGGTCGCGCGAGGTGCCGGCGTCCACCTCGGTGACGCACCCCCCCGCCGGCCCCTCCGACTGCGGGCGGTCCTCGAGCCGGACGATCCGCGGCGGCGCGGAGCTGTCGAGCAGGAGCCAAGCGGGGGGCACGTCCAGGGCGGCGGCAATCGCGGCGAGCGCATCGAGCGACGGGACAGCCTTCTCGTTCTCGATCTGCGACAGGTAGCCGATGTTGAGGCCGCTCCCCTCCCCAACCTGGGCCAGCGTGAAGCCACGCTCCCGGCGCCAACGTCGCATCTCGCGTCCGACGGAGAGCCGCGTCGCGGGCGCCGGGTCGACCGGAGCAGGCTCTGGCACAGCAGCAGCGAATCTTCTCTCAGACAACCCTCTTGACCTCAGGCAAACATGGTGGCACACTGCGCTGCGAGCAATCTTGATTTGCTGACAACAAAGTGTCAAGGAAGGGCCCGACATGAAGGTCGCGATCATCGGCACCGGCAACGTGGGCAGCGCGCTGGGCACGGCATTCGCCGTCGCAGGCCACGAAGTCACATTCTCGGCGCGCGACCGGGAGAAGGTCGCCGCCGTCGCGCAGGCTGCGGGCGCCACCGCCGCCGTGAGCCCGGCCGAGGCCGTCGCCGCCGCCGACGTCGTCGTGCTCGCGGTCCCGTTCACCGCAGCACAGGCCGTAACGGCGGACATCGCCAGCGTCGCGGCAGGCAAGATCGTGATCGACACGACGAACCCGCTCAAGCCCGACTACTCGGGCCTGTCCACGGTGGGCGGCCCTTCCGGCGCCGAGCGCATCGCGGCGGCCCTGCCCGGGGCCAAGGTCGCCAAGGCCTTCAACACCGTGTTTGCTGCCGTCCAGGCGAACCCCGCCGCGCACGGCCAGGTCCTCGACGCCCTCTACGCCACCGACGACGACGTCGCCGCCAGCACCGTCTCCAGCCTCGCGACGTCGATCGGCTTCCGCCCGGTCAAGGTCGGACCCCTCGCCGCGGCCACCGAGCTCGAGGCCATGGCCTGGCTGAACATCCGGCTGCAGATGCTCAGCAACGGCGCCTGGAACACCGCGTACGTGCTGGTGTCGCCCCCCGAGGCGATGGTCGCCTGACGTCGACGGCTCGTGAGCGCCGGCCTGCCGTTGCGCTGGCTGGCGTTCGCGCCTACCGTTGCGCCGTCGTCCCTGCCCGCGAGTTCCACCCATGTCCGAATTGCGTCCCGATCCCACGTCCGAAGCGCCCGACCCGCGCGGTCCGCTCCCCGCGCTCTACCTGGGCCACGGGGCACCGCCGCTCCTCGACGATCCGCTCTGGATGCGCGAACTGGCCACCTGGGCCGCCGACCTGCCGAAGCCCAAAGCCGTCCTGATCGTGAGCGCCCACTGGCAGACCGCACCGATGGCGCTCAGCGCCACGCGGACGGTCCCGCTGGTCTACGACTTCTACGGCTTCCCGCAGCGCTACTACGACCTGCAGTACCCGGCGCCGGGCGCGCCCGAGCTGGCCGCCTCCGTCAAGGCGCTCATGCCGTCCAGCGAGCCGGTCCTCGACCGCGACGGCCGGGGGCTCGACCACGGCGCCTGGGTGCCGCTCATGGCGATGTACCCCGACGCCGACGTCCCGGTCCTCCAGATGTCGATGCCGGACCTCGACCCGGAGCACCTGTTCAACGTCGGCCGGCGGCTCGCGCCCCTGCGCGACGATGGCGTGCTGATCATCGGCTCGGGGTTCATGACCCACGGCCTGCCGTTCATCGCGGAGTACTGGGACGGACGCCCGGGCGCGCCGCAGTGGTCGCGCGACTTCGACGCCTGGGCCGCCGAGGCGCTGGCGTCAGGGGACCTGGACACGCTGTTCGCGTTCCGGGAGAAGGCGCCGGGCATGCCCTTCGCCCACCCGACCGTCGAGCACTTCGCGCCGCTCTTCGTCACCCTCGGTGCGGCCGCCAAGCCGGACGACTCACCGCGGACGGCGATCGCGGGGTTCTTCCTCGGCCTCTCGAAGCGCTCGTTCGAGGCGCGATAGCCTCGAACGCTGCGCCAGCACCGAGGCTGGCGCCCCCACGGAGGTCGAGGGGCCGCTGCGGCGCCGGCCAGGCTTCCAGAGACTCAACGGTGCGCTGGCCGCACGCTCGCGATGGCGACCGAAGCATTCGTGCGCTCTGGCACCTCGGTCGCCCCTCCGCGCCGCACCTTGCTTCGCCGGCCGCAGCATTCGTGCGCTCGGCGCACCGTTGAGTCTCTGGAAGCAAACGCGGCATGCCCCTGGCGCGGCACCATCATGCAGGGTGGCGACGATCGTGCCTGGTGAGCCCGCTGGGATTCGAACCCAGGACCAAGGGATTAAAAGTCCCCTGCTCTACCACTGAGCTACGGGCCCGACCGGGACCGTATCACGTCGAGTACGGCCCTTGGCCGCCGCGCGAACCTGCTCGGGGGTCCCGAGCTGCGCGCGGCACCGCGCGAGCCCGCGCCCCTTCGGCACCGCCGCTTCCGCAGGCGCCGGACGGCCGCTCAGGCCTCGGTCGGCATGTGGACATACGCCGACTGGATGCCCACGCGACCGGGTCCAGTGAAGCGGTTGAAGACCAGGTTGCCGCTGCCGCCGAGCAGGCCGGTCTTGAGGCCGTAGACCTGCTGCGCCATCTGGACCGAGTCGTCGCGGTAGACCCAGCCGCCGGACTCCACGTCGATCTGCTCACCGTGGTCGAGTGTCTTCTCGAACACGTTGCCGTACCCGTGGAGCCACACGACGCCCTCGTACTGCGTGGCCTGGAAGCGGTCGACGAAGAACCCGGTGCCGCCGAAGAGCATGTTGCTCACGCCCCTCACCCGGGTGAAGGTGTAGTCCACGTTCCGGGTGGCGGCCAGGAACTGGTGCTCGCGGACCTGGATGGCCTGGCCGGGCTGGAGGTGCAGGGAGAGCACGTGGCCAGGGTCGTCGCGGGAGAAGGCCACCTCGCCCGGGCCCTGCGTCTCGGTCATGAAGATCGGCATGCCGGCGATCGCCCGCTTGAAGCCGCCCGCCATCGGGTGCATGCCGATCATCAGGCCGGGGTCCTTGTACAGGATCACGTGGTGCTCGAAGTA
Organism: Chloroflexota bacterium; assembly: GCA_021812735.1. The sequence goes on from JAKAMV010000494.1 coordinate 6,687, forward strand.
CACCGGCACCTGTCCCGTCAGCAGGATGTGCAGCACCGGCACGAGCTCGCCCTCGGTCCGGTACTGGATGCCGGGGGCGACCCCCTGCTCGATGCGGGTGGGGAGCAGCACGGGCGGGTTGTTCATCGCGGATCCTCGTGGCGGCCGATGCGGCATCCCGCGAACGATACGCGCGTCGGCCGAGCGGCACGCTGGCGGCCTCGGCGGAGGGGACCCGAGCCCGGCGGACCCGGATCCCGGTGGGCGGAGGGGGCCCGAGCCCGGCGGGGCCCGGATCCCGCCCGGGCCGCCGCTACGGCAGCAGCGACGTGTTCGTCAGCTGCGACACCTGCACCGGGTTGGGCACCAGCCCGAGCCCGGTCATGAAGTCGATCGACTGCTGCCAGCCCGCGGTGTCGATCGAGCCGTAGGCCGCGTTGGTGCGCGTGTTCCTCCAGGTGGCGATCGTGGCGTTGAGGATCTGCGCCTGGAGCGGCTTGTCCTGGGCGAGGGTCGGCACCTCCGCGAACGTGGCGTCGAGCCCCTTCTGCGGGTCGGCGGCGATGTCGTCCATGGCCTGCAGGGTCGCCTTGGTGAATGCCGCCAGGGCATCGTGCTTCGCGGCCAGCGTGGCCGTCCCGGTCACGAGGCCCGGCCCGGGCAGCGGCACGATCGAGTCCACCGACAGGATCACCGTGTCGATGCCGGCGTTCTTGAGCTGGATCGGCTCGTTGTTCGTGAAGCCGGTCGCCGCGTCCACGGCGCCCTGCTGGAGCGCGGCCGCCTGCCCGTAGTCCGGG
>JAKAMV010000495.1 GCA_021812735.1 Chloroflexota bacterium
CGCCTGCTCCCCGCGTCGGCGCTGGTCCTGGTCGTGACCCTGGCGGCCGCGGCGATCATGGCCCCGCCGCTGCTCGTCCCGCAGATCGCCCACGATGTGACGGCAGCCGCGCTTTACGTGTCCAACGTTTCGTTCGCGGCACAGGCGACGGACTACTTCGCCGCGGGGGCCGCGCCGTCACCGGTGCTCCACTTCTGGTCGCTCGGCGTGGAGGAGCAGTTCTACCTCCTCTGGCCGGCACTCATCCTCGTGATCACCCGCGGAGCCCGGAACCCGGCCCGGCGCATCGGGCTCGCGGTCACTCTGATCGCCGTGGCGTCGCTGGGGTTCGCGTCGTGGCTTGCCGGCGTGTCACTGCCGTGGGCGTTCTTCCTGCTCCCGAGCCGGGCTTGGGAGCTCGCACTGGGCGGAATGCTCGCTGTCCTCGAGCCCCAGCTCGGCCGCATCCCAGGGCAGCTCGCGGCGGGCGGGGCATGGCTGGGCCTTGGGCTGGTGGTGGCAGCCGGCTTCCTCCTCACCGGCGCTTCGGCTTTCCCGGGTATGGCTGCTTTGCTGCCGACGACGGGCGCCGTGCTCCTGATCGCGGGCGGCATGGCCGCGGCCCCATGGGGCCCGGCGCGACTGCTGGGCGCCCGCCTGCCCCGGTTCATCGGCGGCATCAGCTATTCGGTGTACCTCTGGCACTGGCCGCTTCTGGTGCTGCCGGCCCTCGCGCTCGGTGCTCCGCTGCCCGTGTGGTCGCGCCTCGTCCTGGCGCTCGCGGCGTTCCCGCTCGCAGCGGCGACAGCGCGGCTTGTTGAGGACCCGCTGCGCCACGGGCGGTTCATCGGGACGCGTCCGCGCTGGAATCTTGCCATGGCCGGCGCGCTCGCCGTCGCGGTGGTGCTGACGGCCACCTCAGTGAGCGCGTCGGTGGGTGCAGAACTGGGCAGCACCGCCCCGGCGGCGTCAGCGGATGCCGACCAGAACGCCCAGAGCCTCGACCAGATCCTCGACGCCGTGGGGAGCCCGAACGGATCCCCGGGCGCCAGCGTTTCGGCTTCCCCGGCATCCCCCGCGGCCAGCCCGACCCTGGTCGCAAACCCCAGTACCGCGGGCATGACACCGATGCCGGATCGCACCCCAATACCGACCCCCCAGGGGATCGCCGCGCCCGTTCGACCCCAGACGGCCAACGCGGCGGTCCCCTCGAACCTCCAGCCCTCCCTGGCGGCCGCCGCGAGCGACATGCCGCTCACCTATCAGGACGGCTGCCACACGGGCATGGATCTTCCGCCATCGACGGCCTCGTGCTTGTACGCGAACCTATCGTCCAGCCACACCATCGCGCTGTTCGGCGACAGTCACGCGTTGAGCTGGTTCCCGGCCGTCTACCGGCTCGCCATGGACAAGGGCTGGCGGGTCCTCAGCCTGACGATGTCGGCATGCTCGCCGGCCGACGTCATCGAATGGAACCCTGCCTGGAACCGCACGATGCCCAACTGCGAGCTGTGGCGCGAGCAGTCCGTCGCAGAACTGGTACGCGCCCACCCCGACATCGTGCTGGTCACGGGGACACGCGGCTTCGAGAACGTGGACGCCTCCGGCAACGTGGTGACGGGCGACCTCCGGACGCGATTCTGGATCCAGGGGATGAAGCGAACGCTGGCCCGGCTGGTCCCCGCGGCGGGCCGCGTCATCCTGATCGGCGACCTCCCCATCTCGGTCACCGACCCGCCGGTCTGCCTCTCCAAGCACCTCAACGATACGCTCGCCTGCGACACGCCGGTGGACCAGGCGATCAACTACGACTGGATCAACACGGAGTTCACCGTGGCGCGCGCGATGGGCACCGGGTACATCGATCCCGAGCGCTGGATTTGCGTGACGAGCCCGTGCCCCGCGGTCATCGGGAACCTGCTCGTTATGCGCGACAACGGCCACATGACCGCCACGTTCGCGGCCGCCCTGTGGCGTCGGCTGGAGGCTGCGGTCGTCCTGGCCGCGTCACAGACAACCACGACGCTCATCTGGTAAGAGGGGAGGCTCCGCGGCTTGGACGGCAGACCCTGCCACTGGACGCCGGCGCGGCGGAGCGTGTGGGAAGGAACGGCACCCAGAGGTGAGCAGCGTCGCCTCGGGCTCCCGATGCGCCTTGGGCCCGTCCCCCTGGGCCACCCTCGCCAACATTCCGGCGCGACCATCGCGCGGTGCCAGCAAGGCCCGCGGCGCGGGCTTCGGCGCCTGGTTCAAGACTCGCGGCGCGGGCTGCGGCACCCGGGTTCGGCCCTCCCGAGCGTGCCCGGCACCCGTGCTACCCTCCCGCCTGATGCAAACTCAGACGACTGCCGTCGCCCCGTCGCGTCCTCGCGCGCCGCAGCGCGGCCCGGTCGTGCTTCTCCGCGAGGCGGCCTCCGAGATCTCCCAGCGGCGCCAGCTGATCAAGTACCTGGTGCAGGCCGACCTCAAGAAGAAGGGCGCCGACAGCCTGCTGGGCAACATCTGGTGGGTCGTGGACCCGCTGCTCCAGATGATGGTCTATGTCGTCCTCGTGAGCGTCATCCTCGCCCGGCCTCAGCCCGATTACCCGCTGTTCATCTTCTCGGCAATCCTGCCCTGGAAGTGGTTCACCAGCTCGGTTGGCGACGCCATCACGGCAGTCTCGGGCCAGGACAAGCTGATCAAGCAGATCAAGTTCCCCAAGATCGTCCTGCCGACGGCGTCAACGCTCGCCGGGATCGCGAATTTCGCGTTTGGCTTCATTCCGCTGATGGCGCTCCTGCTCCTGTTCTACCGTGACCGGATCTCCATCCTGCTCCTCCTGGTGATTCCGATCGGCATCGTGCAGCTCGTGTTCACGATGGCGTTCGGCTATCTGGTCTCGGCAACGAACGTGTTCTATCGAGACGTGGCCAACGTCAGCCGCCATGCGCTCCGGATGTGGTTCTACCTGTCCCCGGGCCTCTACGCAGCCTCGTCCCTGGACACGATCGCGAAAACCCATCCCACCATCATGAAACTGATGGAGCTCAACCCGTTCTTCACCTTGTTCGAGTCGTACCGCGCGGTCATCTACGGCGGCGACACCTCGGGCCCGTTCGTTCCCAACTTCATTCCCCTCCTGATCCTGCTCGGCGCGTCGCTGCTGTTCCTGCTGGTGACCACGCTGGTCTTCAAGCGAGCCGAGACCTCATTCGCCAAGGTCCTCTGATGCCGCCCCACGTGCTCACCCCGGTCAACTACGCCATCGACGTCCAGGGCCTGGGCGTGCAGTACAACCTGCGGCTGACCAAGAAGAACACCCTGCGCACCACGTTCCAGAACATCCTCAAGCGCGAGGGCGGGGACAAGAAGTTCTGGGCCCTGCGCGACGTCAGCTTCCGGCTGGTCCACGGCGAGTCGCTCGCCGTCATCGGGCCCAATGGCGCCGGCAAGAGCACCCTGCTCCAGGTGCTGGCCGGGATCATCTACCCGTCCGAGGGCGTGATCGACGTCCGCGGCCAGATCTCGAGCCTCCTGCAACTCGGAGCGGGGTTCGACCAGGAGCTGACCGGGCGCGACAACATCATGCTCGCCGGCGCCTTTCTGGGCATCGACCACCGAGTCATGCTGGACAAGCAGCAGTCGATCATCGACTTCGCGGATATCGGTGACTTCATCGACGCCCCCATCAAGACGTACTCCTCGGGCATGCGTGCGCGCCTCGGATTCTCGATCGCCACCGCCGTGGATCCCGACGTCCTGCTCCTCGACGAAGTGCTCGCCACCGGCGACCAGGTGTTCCGCGAGAAGTCCAAGCAGCGCGTGCTCGAGATCGCCGCCAACGCCAAGGCCGTGGTCCTCGTGACCCATGACATGCACTGGGTCACCGAGTTCTGCAACCGGGCGATGCTCCTCGAGAAGGGGCGGGTCGTGATGGAGGGCGCCCCAGCGGAAGTCGTCGGGGCGGACGTGGAGCACTCCGCGCGCGCCAAGGCAGAGCGCGAGGCGGAGCTCCAGGCGATCGCCGCCAGGGCTGCGGCGGCCGTTCGCGTGAAGGCCGGCGCCCGCTAGGCTCGCACCCAGCCCCCCCGGGCCCTCGCTGCTTCGCGGGCCCCGGCGTCAGGAAGCGCCCTGCTCCGCGTCGCTTGCCTGCGCGTCGAGGCGGTCCGCCAGCCAGCGCATGCCCCCAGGCGCCAGCCGCGCACCGGCCTCGAGCGCTGCCCGCGACGCCAGGACATCCATGGGGTCGAGGGCAACGAGCCAGGCCTCCGCGCCCGCCGCCGATCGCCGCTTCCACGCCTCGAGAACCAGCCACTCGAGCTGACGCCGGCGGAGCTCGTCGCGCTGGGCGCGCAGACGCCGCCGCGCGAGGGCCGCGCGTGGACGGAGCAGCAGCCGCAGCGGCCGCGCCACCACGGTCGGCAGGCCCGCCAAGCGTGGGCCGGCGAGCCTCGACATCTCAAGGTCGAACGGTCCGTCCGGGTCCACCGCCACCAGCGAGCCGACCCCTCCAGCGCCGCCGGGCGAGGCGCCCCGCGCCCGAATGGTCAGCACGGTCAGGTCGGAACGCTCCTGCCAGGAGAGCTGCGTCAGCCGGCGGTCGAGCAGGCCTCGCTGGGTCCCGACGAGCAGAAACGTAGCGCCGGGGGGCGGGCCGGTCCGCGCGGGCCCCGAGGCGGTCACGGGGACCGCTCGACCGACCGCCCCTTCCCCGGACCCCGTGGGCAGACGGTCCGTGCTGAGCCCGTCGTACAGGCGGCGGTAGGCAGCAGCCACGCGGGGAGGGCTGAAGCGCTCGTCGATTGAGCGGCGCATGCCAGCCGGGTCGAAATCGCCTCGCCGGGCGAGGACGTCCTCCACCGCCCGAGCGAGGTCCACCGGGTCGTGGCTCGCGGCGATGGTCCCGAGCGCTCCATCGAGCCCGATGACGTCCTCGACACCGCCCGAGGGAGTGGCCGCCACCGGCAGACCCGACGCGGCGGCCTCCGCTGCGACCACGCCGAACGTCTCTGCGGGGCTGGGGTGGACGAACACCGCAGCGCGTGCCATCGCCGCTGCCACGCCCGCCCGATCAGCTGGGCCCTCGAATGCCAGGCGGTCGGCGATCCCCAGCTCCATCGCCAGGGCGATCCAGTGCGCCTCGATCTCGAGCGTCGGCGCACGGCCGATCAGCCGCAGGCGAAGCTCCGGGTGGTCGGCGGCAAGCCGAGCCATTGCTGCAAGCAGCACGTCGGTGCCCTTCTTCTCGCTTCGCTCGCCCACGAAGAGCAGTTCGCCGGGGTCGCGCGCCGCAGCACCAGTCGGCGTGAAGGCTGGCGTGTCCACGACGTTCCCGATGACCTGGATCAAGCCCGCGTCGACGCCCAGGGCCGCGGCGAGCCCGCGGGCGGTGGCATGGCTGACCGCCACCAGACGGGTGTTGCCCTCGAGGAGCCGCCGATAGGCCGCGGCCAGCGCCGGATCCCTCGTGATCGAGCGGACAGCGTCGGAGGCGTGCTCGGTGACCACCAGCGGGACGCCCAGCCGGGCCGCGATTCCCGCAGCCACGAGGCCATCCGGCACGCCCGTGTGGGCGTGGACCAGGTCGATCGGCCAGCGCTCGGCAAGCGCCTCGACGAACGGCTCGAGGAGCGCCGCGTGGGCGCGCACGCGGTCGCGCCATCCCGAGCGCTCCGCGTCGTCCACCTCGGGCAGGCGCGCCACGGCGGCACCGGCGCCCCAAGAGGCGGGGCGGTTGAGCGACTCGGGAGCGGTGACGGCCGAGCGCCACGTCGCCACTGCCCGCTCGAGCTCGAGATCGGTGAGCCGGCGTCCGCGGAGGAGGGCCGCGTCCCAGGACGCAACCACCACCTCGGCGTTCGTGGCGGTGAGCGCGCGGACGAGATCGGCGACGAAGGCGCCCCGGAAGGGCGCGTCATGGGACGGGTACCACCGTGAGACCGTGAGGACGTGCATCGCCAGGCTAGACCTCCAGGCGCCCGAGCGCCGCCAGATACGGCACCACCGCCACTTCCCAGGAGTACTTCGTCCCAGAGACCTCGAGGCACCGCTCGCGCATCGTGGCGCGCTCTTCGTCCGGCGCCTCGAGGATCGACCGCAGCGCCGCTGCCAAGTCGTCAACGCTTGCTGGATCGGCCACCGCGCCCAGCCGCTCGCGCTCGGTGATCTCGCGCATGACCACCAGATCGCAGCCCACCACGACGGGTGTGCCGGCGGTGATCGATTCCCAGAACTTGTTGGGCGTCGAGAGCCGCTGGTTGAGCGAGTTGGCCGGCACCGCGATCACCGACGCGTCCGCGGACGACGTCCAGGCCGGCACGGCGTCAGGGTGGACGGGCGGGAGCGTGTAGTGGTGCCCGGCGTAGCGCGGATCGGCGTCGCGGGCGCGAAGGCGATCCTCCCAGGCGCCGAAGCCCAGCAGCACCAGTGCGGCGTCGTGGAGGCGGAGCACGGCCTCCGCCGCAGCGTCCAGACCCCGCTCGCGACCGAGCCGACCGAGGAACAGCACGATGCGGCGCTCGGGCGGGATGCCCGTCGCCTCTCGGATGAGGTCTGGGCGGGGTACCGGGACGGACCAGCGGGGCTGGCAGTTGAGCAGAACCACGGGGCGCCGTGCGAGGCGCCACTCGCGTTCGAGGTGCTCGGCGATCGGGTCGTTGACCGTCACCACGAGGTCGGCCTGGCGCACCCAGCGCCGCTCTCGCCACTTCCAGACCGCCAGCGCGGGGCGCGGGACGCCCGCAACGTTGTTCGACTCGAGGATCACGTCGATCACGTCGTAGACGACGCGGCCCGCGAACCCCTGGCTCCTGGCCCGGGCCGCGAGCCGCAGGGCGACCGGGATCGTGAGGATGCCGAATGCGTGGTACAGGTCGGCGGGCGGCAACTCCGCATCGAGCGCCGCCCACCAGGCGCGGACATGGACCGGCCAGGCGAGCAGCTTCACGGCGACGGCGGCCCAGCGTGAGAGCCGGCCGGGCAGGCCGGCGCGCGCCGACGTGGCCGTGTCGGTCCTCCAGCGCGCCCACAGGCCCCGCGGCCGATAACGGCGCACACGCACCCCGGCGTCGTCCTCCAAGGCCGGGTGGCGGCCGTCATCGACCGCGGCGATCTCGACGTCCCAGCCCGCTGCCCTGAGGCTGCGCGCCACACGGAGCCCGCGCGAGTACGGGCTGGCCGCATTCGCGACGAGCAGCACGGCTCGACGTGCCGCCACGCCGCTCGCTACCACGGCTTCCCGGTTAGCTGGGTGTAGAGATCGAGCAGCTTGTCCATCTGCGTCTCCCAGTTGTACTCCGCGTGGGCGGCGGCCAACCCGCGCGCCGCCATCGCCGCGCCACCGTCCGGGGCATCGAGCACGTCGCGGATCGCCGCCGCGAGGGACGCCGGGTCGGTCGGGTCGCACAGGACTCCGCATCCCACCGCGCGGACGATGTCGGCCATCCCGGGCAGGTCCGAGGCGACGACCGGCACCCCGGCCGCCATCGCCTCGAGCAGC
>JAKAMV010000496.1 GCA_021812735.1 Chloroflexota bacterium
TGCCCTCGTACAGGTGGAAGCGGCCCTGCAGCGCCACCACCGGGACGCCCGCGAGGCTCCCGAGCAGCAGCCGCCCGGCATGCCCCGGGGCCGTGGCGACAGGCCAGCCCGGCATCACCTCGAACGGGATGGCCACGGGCCCCTCGATCGCGTTCGCGAGGCCGCCGAGGCCCGAGCCCAGGACGAGCCCCGCCCGCGGGACGAGATCAGTCCGACGCCGCACCGCATCCACCAGCGCGGCGAGGCGGGCGGGCTGGTCGACCGGGGGGATGGTCTTGGCGCGATCAACGGGCGGGGTGCTCATGAACGAGCAGCATAGTTGGCCCAAGCCGATGCGCGACGCCGATTCCCGGGCTTAAAGCTTCGACGCCCGAAGGGAGTACCGACACCGGGATGCCGGTCGCGTCCCTCCGGGCGCCCGAGGCGGCTGGCCCTCGCGGGCTGCCCGCCATCGGCAACGAAGCCTCCGAAGCTCGAACCCCGCGCGACCCGGCCCTTGATGTGATCGCGGACCCAGCCGCCCAAGGCCCCCGCCTTGATGTGATCGCGGCGTCCACCGTGGGCTGGAGCGGCCTTGAGGCGATCGCCTCCGCTCCGGCCGGCCCCTCGATGGCGTTGAGGTGATCTCTGCCGCCGAGTCGGGATGGACTTGAGGTTGTCGCCTCCGTCCCTGGCCTCCGGTGGTCCCTTCGGGCAAGACCAACTGTACGGGCCGGAGAAGCCCCCTCCAACCGGGTTGTCCACGAGTTTCGGCTGCCGCCGGCCGCGTCCGTCCACGAGTTTCCCACCGGTGTGGACGGACTGTGGACGACTCGGCCGCGGATGCGGCCGAAGGCGGCTCACCCGCCCAGCGCGTGCATCTCCACCTTGGGCAGGTTGGTCGTTGCAGCCGAGCGCAGCTCCGAGTAGCGGTCCGTCCGGGCGGCCCACAAGCGCGTCACCAGCCCCGCCAGCTGGTCGTCCGTCGCGCCTGCGCGCATGGGCCCCTTGAGGTCCGTGCCCGACACGGCGAACAGGCACGTGTACAGGCTCCCGTCGGCCGACAGCCGTGCGCGGGTGCAGTCCCCGCAGAAGGGCCGCGTGACGGACGCGATCACGCCCACCTCCCCGCTGCCGTCCCGGTACCGGTAGCGCCCGGCAACCTCGCCCCGATAGCCGGCCTCGATCGGCTCCAGCGGGAGCTCGCCGTCGAGGATCGACAGGATCTCCCCCGCCGGGACCACGTCGTCCAGGCGCCAGCCATTGGAGTGGCCGACGTCCATGTACTCGATGAACCGGAGGATGAGGCCCTCGCCACGCGCCCACCGGGCCAGCGGAAGGATGGACGCCTCGTTCATGCCCCGCCGGATCACGGTGTTGACCTTGATCGGGGCCAGCCCCGCGGAGCGGGCGGCGGCGATGCCGTCGAGCACCCGCGCCACGGGGAAGTCGACGCCGTTCATCCGCCCGAACACCTCGTCGTCGAGCGAGTCGAGCGAGACCGTCACCCGCTGCAGGCCGGATGCCGCGAGCGGGCCGGCGAGCGGCCGCAGCGCGGACCCGTTGGTGGTGAGCGTCAGGTCCACGGGCCGCCCGTCGGCCATCCTGAGCTCGGCCAGGTACCGAACCAGGACGGGGAGGCCACGGCGCGCCAGGGGCTCGCCCCCGGTGATCCGAAGCTTGTGCACGCCCAGGCCCACGAAGACCGACGCCAGCCGCGCGATCTCCTCGAACGTGAGCACGAGCTCACGCGGGAGGAAGGCGAAGTCGCGACCGAACACCTCGGCGGGCATGCAGTACGGGCACCGGAAGTTGCACCGATCGGTCACCGAGATGCGCAGGTCGCGCAGAGCGCGCCCTCGCGTGTCGCCCATGCCCGGCCGGCCGTCGAAGGCGGTCGAGACAGCGGGCGTCGAGGCCGGCGCGTCCTGCATGGCGGGCACACGTTGAGACCCAGTGGGATCAAGCTGGCGGAGCGGGACGCTGGACTGCACGGCCACATGGTACGCGCCACGTCGCCCGGGGCTGCTGCAGGCGCACCCGGCGGTACCACCGGGACGGGCCACTGGTACCTCTAGCGGCTGCCCGCTGGCAACACCGCCCCCTATGGTGCCTCCAAGCCCCGGAATTGCAGAGGAACCCCACCCATGGCGAGCACCGACACCCGATCCGGCTTCCGGCTCCCCTGGAGCTCCGACCGGTCGCAGGACGACAGCGCGTTCCACGTCGACGGCAGCGACGACTCGGAGTCCCCCGCCGCGACCGCCGAGGGATCCGTGGCATGGCCGGAGTCCGACTTCGCGTCGCGCTCGGGGATCCAGCCTGCGCAGCCGCGGCCCGCCGACGACGGCGACACGCCCGAGACGCCGGAGGACCCCGGGGCGGCCGAGGCATCCGGGACCCTCGATGACGCCCCGCTCGCAGCCGACACGCGGCCCGATCACGCGCCGACCGCGGCCAGCGAGCGCCCTGCCCCGCGGCCGAAGAAGCCCACCAAGCTCATGGCCGACCTGGCCGCCGCGATCCGCGCGACGGCCGAGTCCGCCAGGGATCAGCAGCTCGCCCAGCTCGACACCGAGGCCACCGGCATCATCGAGATGATCCGCGCCCAGAGCGAGGAGGGCGCCGTCGCCATTCGCCGCAAGTCGGACGAGGACGTGTCGGGGATCCGCGACTGGGCGAAGGCCGAGATCGCGCGGATCAAGGAGGAGTCGGAGAGCAGGATCACCGACCGGAAGCACCTGCTGGAGCAGGAGATCGCGGACCACGCTGCCGCCATCGAGGACCGCTGTGCTGAGGTCGAGAGCACCGTGGCCGGGTTCCGCCAGGCAATGGCCGCCTACTTCGAGCGCCTCGGTGCCGAGGAGGATCCGGCCCGTCTCGCGACGATGGCCGAGTCCATGCCCGAGCCGCCGAGCCTCAAGAGCCTTTCGGACCTCGACGACCTCCCGGTCGAGGGCGCCGCAGCTCGCCACGCGGCGGCCGAGGAGCAGGAGGCCGAGGTGGAGGCCGAGGCAGCCGCGGAGGCCGAGGCAGCCGCGGAGGCCGAGGCAGAGGACGACGACGGCTCCGGCGAGATCATCGTCAGCGACGACCGGATCGCCAACGCCCTCGGCTACGGCGACGAGCCCGTGGTCGCCGATGAGGCGGCCGCCGAGGCGGTCGAGCCTGATGCAGGCGAGACGGCCGATACCCAGGAGGAGGTCGTCGCCTTCGGGACCGCCGATGGCGACGACGTTCCGCGCTGGGCCGCCGGGGAGGTGCCCGAGGGCTTCCCCACGTCCGGCGAGGCCGGTGAGCCGGTCGACCGGGGCTCGATCATGGCCGCTCTCGAGGCCGCCGCGGAGGCGGTCGTGGCGGCCGAGGCGGCCGCGGAGTCGGCCGATACGGCCGAGGCGGCCGCGGACGTGGCCGAGACGGCGGCGGAGCTCGTCACGGGCCGCACGGGCCAGCGCGCCGAGGAGACCGATCCCGAGGCGCAGGCGGCACTGTCGGCCCGAGTGGACGCCGGCGGCTTCGACACGGAGTCATACCAGGACCGCCTGGCGAGCCTCCTCCCCGGCCACGTCGAAGGCGCCGCCAGCGGCGAGCCGCGCACGAGCCAGGTGGTGGTCACCGGGCTGGTGTCGGTGGCCAGCATCGCGTCCTTCAAGCGCCACCTGGGCCGGCTGTCCGGTGTCAACGCTGTCGCCGTCGCCTCTGGCCCCGACGGCGAGTTCATCTTCAACGTCACCCATCGTCCGGACGTCTCGTTCCGCGACGCCATCCCGACCATGCCCGGGTTCGCCGCCCGGGTCGTTGCCACTGGCGACGGGGTGGTCTCGGTGACCGCCCACGACCCCGAGGCGGAGGGCTGATCGACCCGTGTCCCCGACGTCTGCGCGCCCTGCGATCGCGGTCCTGCTGCCGGCTGTCGAGCGCACACCCGTCGTCGACGAGCTGCGGAGGGCCGGTTATGCGCCGCTGACCGTCGACGACTCGAGCGAGCTCGCCGACCTCCTAGCGACCCGGCGGGACGTGGCGGTCGGCGTCGTCGACGTCGAGGGTGACCCGGAGGACGCGACCCGCGCCCGCGAGGTCCTTCACGGGTCCGGACACATCCCGTGCCTGCTCGTGGTCCACCCACAGACCATCGAATCCCTGGATCCGGAGACCGCTGGGCACGAGACCGATGAGTACTTGACGCGCCCCTACGCGGTCGAGTCGATCCGCTGGCGGGTCGAGGCGATGGTGATCCGGGCGGCCGCCGAGGATGGCGTGCCTGTCACGTCGTCCGGGCTCGACGGCGGTGACTGGAAGGCCCGCGGCCAGCTGGTCGCGGTGTTCAACCCCAAGGGCGGCGTGGGCAAGACGATGATCGCGGTCAACCTCGCTGCGGCGCTGACCGCGCGCGGCAAGCGCGTCCTCCTCGTGGACGCCGACACAGTCACTGGCCACATCCCGAGCTCGCTCGGCATGGACGGCGTCGGGACCGTGGTCGACGCGTGGACCGACGAGCACGAGGGCGGGCCCTCCCTGTCGTTCGACGAGCAGGCCTCGTCGCACCAGTCGGGGCTCAAGGTGCTCGCACTCTCGTCGAGTCCCATCCACACCGACCTGCTCGAGCCGGCGCGGGTCGCCCAGGCGCTGGCGCAGGTCCGCCGCTCCTACGACGTCGTGATCGTGGACCTGCACCCCTCGTACAGCCCGCTCAACCGCTCGGTGTTCGACACGGCCGACCGGATCATGGTCCCGGTCACGCCAGACCTGCCCGCGATCCGCGCGGCGATCAAGCTCGTCGAGGTCGCCGAGGAGCTCGGCGTCCGGGACCGCCTGTCCCTGGTCGTCAACCGCGCCCAGAGCGGCGTGTCGGTCGCGGACCTGGAGCAGGCCCTCGGCCTGCAGGCGGCTGGCCAGATCCGCTCGGGCGGCATGCTGGTCGTGCGGGCCCTGAACGAGGGCCGGACGCTCGCCGAGATGGCCCCTCGCGAGAAGATCACCCAGGAGTTCCTGGCCCTCGCCGACAGCGTGCTGGGCGTGGCGCCCGCCGAGGAGCCCTCAAGGCAGGGCCTCCGGCTGTTCGGCCGCCAGGTGGCGGCGCGCGCCTGAGCTCCGCACCGGCCGACGGGGGTCCAACCGCGCCGATCCGCCGGTCAGGCGATCCTCAGTCCCGCTCGGGGCCGGACGAGCCTGCCCGTCGTGCGAGTTCCTGCCCGGCGGGCGCATCGACCAGGGTCACACCGCGCAGGTAGAAGCGGTTGACGAGGATCACCTCCTCGCTCTCATCGCTGACGCGCCGCTCGCTGAACTGGGCGACGGCGTCCACCACGGGCACGAACATCTCGGTGGACCGGTCGAGGAGGCGGTCCGGCTCCGAGCCCGGGTGCATGTAGACCGTCCCGACCACCCGGAACGGGGGAACCTCGAGGGCCACGGTGTAGGGCACCTTGTGCAGCCTCAGCGCATTCCGCTCCGACTCGGACAGCGGCGGCAGGCTGTCCTCGCTGGCGGTCACCAGGATCAGGTCGTAGGGGTCCACGCTCTTGAGGCCCGGTGCCGGCTCCAGGCCCGCGCCGGCCTCAGGAGCGCCCCACTCCACGTCGGAGATCGAGATCGCCTCGCGCTTGTTGAGCGCGTCGGACAGGCGGCCCGCGATCTGCATCCGGCCCCGAAGGCGCCAGTCCTCCGTGATGGCCGTGAACGCCACGCCGCGCGGGGCGCCGCGGTGCATCGGGTCGGCGTCAGCCGAATCCCCCGCGGCCCTGGAGCCCCCGGCGCGCCTGCGCCGCAGGAAGCCGAACGGCATGCGCTCAGTCCTCCGCCGTGCCCGAGTTGGATCGTGCGATGCCCGCGACCGCGGCGGCCCCTGGGGTAGCGGTGTCGCGCAGCCGTCGCCGCAACATCTTGCCAGAGAACGGCCGCGGCCCGGCGGCCTCGGGGGCGACCATCGAGCTCGGGCCCTCGGTCGCGGCCTTCGGCGCGTCGCTCACGAAACCCTCCCCGGCTGTGCACTGGCTGGCCATTCTACGCGCGCCGGCTGAACACCCTGCCCTCATGACGCGGCGGTCGATGCCTCCTGGGTCTGTGCGAGGCGGCCTCAGCCGGCCTCCGAAGCTGACTCGTTGACGGAGGGCGCGCTGTCGGGCGTCGCCGGGGCGTCCTCGCGCCGCGTGATTACGACTCGGTGCGGGAACGGGATCTCGATCCCGTGCTCGGCGAACGCGACCAGCAGCCGCTTGCGGAGCTCACCGGCGGCAGCCCACTGCTCGCTCGCCCGCACCTCGCCCAGCACCTTGAGTGTGATTGCGGAATCGCCGAGGGCATTGACCCGCTCCACGTGCGGCGGCTCGAGGACCCGGCGCCGCCACGCCGGGTCGCCCGCGAGGGCCCGGCCCACCTCGTCCACCACTTTGGTCGCAGACTCGATGTCGGTGCCGTAGGCGACGCTGACGTCGAGGTTGATCCTCGCCCAGGTGCGGGTCATGTTCGAGGCCACGGTGATCTGGCCGTTGGGGATCGTGTGCACGGTGCCGCTGAGGTCCCGCAGCGTGGAGCGCCGGAGGCTGAAGTCCTCCACCGTACCGGTCACGCCCGCGATCGTGACCACGTCGCCCTTGCTGAACTGGTTCTCGAGCAGGATGAGCGCCCCGTTGAAGTAGTCCTTGACCAGGCTCTGGGCGCCGAAGCCCACCGCGATGCCGACGATCCCGAGGCCGGCGACGGCGGGGCCGATGTTCAGCCCGAGCTCGCCGAGGATCATCACGATCGCCACGATCACGATGAACGCGCGGATGACCGTTGTCAGCAGCGCGTCGAGCGTGTCCATCCGCTTCTTGACCTCGACCGCCGACAGTTCCTGCGCGGTGCCCTCGCTGGTCTCCCGGTCGAGGGCCGCCTTGACGATGCCACGGACAAGACGGTGCGCGATGACGACCACGACGAACGCGATGACGACGATCATCACGATCGGCACCACGACATCGCGACCGACGTTGTACAGCCAGGGCAAAAGGTCGTGGCTGATCCAGGTCTGGATCTCGCGCGGGATGGTCATGGGAGCAGGTTAGCGCGGGGCGGCGGCTCGTGAAGGCGCCCCGCGGGCGTCCCGCCGCTCGGCAAGGACGGGCCGCGAGTCGCCGTCGGGCCGGCCCGAGTCAGGACGGGGTGGCGCCGAGGCGGACGGACACGCCGGCTGCCGCCTCCCGCGCCGCCTGGGCGAGCTCAGGGACCCGGCTGGCGGTCACGCGATACGTGGGGCCCCAGACATCCACCGCCGCGATGACCTGCCCGCGCGCGTCGTGGACGGGCGCGGCCACCGCATTGAGGGCCGTGTCGAACTCACCGAACGCGGTGGCGAAGCCGCGCCGGCGGACGCGGGCGAGCTCCTCGAGGAGCGGCTCCAGCTGGGTGATCGTGCGCTCGGTGTGGCGCTCGAGTCCGCGCTTCACCAGGCGGACCACGTCCCGCTCCGGCATGGCCGACATCAGGACCTTGCCGG
>JAKAMV010000497.1 GCA_021812735.1 Chloroflexota bacterium
CATGGTCCGTGTCGAGCTCGCGATTCGCCGGGTGGACGGCCTTGCTGGTCGAAGTGGCTCCTCGCGCCGTGCGGCGACCTCGATCACTAGCTCGATCGGCAATCTCTCCCAGGATCCACCTGACATGAGCCGCACCTGAGCCCTGCTGCGCCAGCGCCGAGCCTGTCTCGGCGGCTGCGTCTCTTCCGCGCAGACAGGTACGCGAGGCGTGTGAAGTAGGCGCGGCGGGCGGCGGCGGCGCGCCGCTGGCGCTCGGGGGCGGGGAGGCGGCGGTCGGGGTCGACCTCGTCGAGGAAGCGCTGGTCGAATGCGGCCCGTGCGGGCCTGGTGGTCTCGCGGGGGTCATGGCGGGCGTGCTGGGCGTAGGCGGCGATGCGGGCGCGCATCACGCGCTCGGCCGGGGTGAGGGACTCGCGCTTCACGGGAGGACCTCGTCGAGCTCCTCGCCGCCGCCGGAGCCGAGCAGCTCGATCCAGGCGTCGGAGCCGACGGGCGTCGAACTCCAGCGCGGCCGCGGGTCGGCGAGGAGGGACGCGAGGGAACAGGCCTGGCCGCCGCAGGCCAACGGCGCGATGGGCGCCTCGACGCCCTCGGCCTCGAGGTCCTCCAGGACGACGGCCCAGCCGCGCCCCGCGAGGTCGGGCCGCGCGACCCGGCGCAGCCAGCTCAGGCGGGCGGCCGTCGGGACGACGAACACGACGTGCCAGCCACCGCGGCCGGCGAGCGCCCGCTCGTACCCCGCGAGCTTGGCCCGAATCTGGGGTGCGTGCTCGGTGGCCTCGTCGGTCTCTAGGCATAGGACGGACGAGCCGGCGTCGCCCTGCAGGACGACCACCGAGTCGGGGCGGGCGGGATCGATACCGGCGTCGGCGGCGATCGACTCGGGCAGCCAGAGCTGGACGGGTAACAGCTCACCCGAGGGGGAGGGGGCCAGCCGGGCGAGCGCGCACACGGCCGCGACCGTGTCGAGCGCGTGCCGCAGATGCGCGAGGCCGCCGGTGCGCCGGTCCGGGTAGCCCAGGCGGCTCATGCCCCGGCGCGTGAGCCGGTACGCGATCGGGACGCCGCCGCGGTGGGGCGGCAGCGGCGCGCGCTCGAGGAGGCCCGCCTGCCAGAGCCGGCGGAGGCGCCGGAACGCAGTGCGGCGGCTGGGGTAGACGAGGACGGCCAGCTGGTCGGGCGTGGCGACATCGACGCGGCGGAGGAGCCGGAGGCAGGCGCGGTCGCGGACGTCGAGCAGGCCGACGTCGAGGCTGCCGACGCGGGCGCGGTGCGCGCTTGGGCAGAACAGCCCACCGGCGTGGGCAGTCCCGCGAATCGGGTGCTGGCCTGGCTCACGAATTGCCGGCACAGGGCTGGCGCGGGTCGGACCACGCCGGTGCCACCCGCGCGCCATCAGCGGGTCAGCCATCGACGTGCCGTCCGCTCCGCGAGGGCAGCAGCCCGGCGTCAACTTCGGGGCAGTCCCGCCGGCCGCCCGACCGCCGCCAGACCTCGGCATCGACCTCGGCCAGCGGCCGCGCGTCGCGCATGTCGGAGGCGCGGACGATCGCCGCGGCGGCGCTCGGCTCGGCCACGGGCCGGCGCTCGACCTCGCCGCCGTAGGCCACGCGCCGCCCGTCGGGCCCGGGGAGCTTGAGCACCACCTGCATCGGCCGCAGGTCCGCCAGCTGCTCGGCGGTCACCGGCGCGAACAGCTCGGCGAGCCCGCGCAGGCTGACCGAGCCCGGCTGCAGCTGGGCGAGCGTGCCCGCGTTGGACAGGACCGTGGCCCGGAGCCGATCGCCCAGGCCGTCGAGCGACTGGGTCGCGATGGCGAGCGACAGGCCGAACTTGCGACCCTCGACCGCGATCCGCGCCATCGCCCGCGTGTCGAACCGCTGCGCCTCGTCGACGACCAGGACGTGCTGGCGGCGCTGCTCGCGCGGTAGGTCCTGGCGCCCGACGGCGTCGATTGCGTAGCGCCCGATGAGCATCGCCCCGAACAGCGAGGCGTTGTCGCCGCCCACGCCCGAGAGGTCGACCAGCAGTAGCCCGCCCCGCTCCATCACGTCGCGCGGCCGGACGGTCGACTCGCCCTGCCCGACGACGTTGCGGACCGACGCGTAGGCGACGAACGCGCCGAGCTTGTTGAGCACGGCCTTGATCGAGCCGTCGCGGTCGCGCTCTCCGCCACGCGGCCACTCGGTCCGCCAGAAGGCCTCGACGAGCGGGTCGCGGAGGGCGTGCACGTAGGGTTCGCGGAAGGCGTCGTCGGTCAGGACGCGGACGAGCTCGATGACCGTCTGCGGCTCGCGCGGCGCGAGCAGCGTGAGCAGGGCGTGGCGCAGGTAGTGCTGCATCTTCGGCCCGCAGAAGCGCGGCCAGAGGTCCTCGAACAGCCCGACGAACTCGGACGCCACCAGCTGCGCCTGGTCGGGCGAGCGGCGCTCGAGGAAGTTGAAGCCGCGCGGGTGTTCCCGGTCCGCGAGCCGCAGGACGTGGACCCTCGGCGCCGCCGCGGCCGGCAGCCGGTCGAGGACGTCGCGGCACAGGTCGCCGTGCGGGTCGACCACGGTCGCCCCGATCCTGGCCTCGGCGAGCGCGAGGACGAGGTTGAGCAGCAGCGTGCTCTTGCCGGAGCCGGTCGCCCCGAACGCCGCGAGGTGGGTGGGCAGGGCGGCGGCCGGGATCAACAGCGGCCGGGCGCCGCTGCGCCCGATGACGAGGCCCGTGCCCGGCGCGGCCAGCGGCGCCCCCGCGCCCAGTGGCTGGGAGCGCGCGAATCCCGCCCGGTCGAGGCTGGCGTCCGGGAGGTGCCACAGCTGGGCGAGCTCCCAGTCAGCGAGTCGGGCGCGCGGCAGCTGCGCCGTGGGCCCGGCCCGGACCTCCCAGCGGACGCCCTGCGCCCCGTCGTCCAGGCCGTCGGTGAAGTGGACCAGACGCCACAGGAGCGCCTCGGCCGCCGCGGCGCCGACGCCCGCGACCTCGAGCGCCAGCGCGACGTCGAAGCCGACCACGCCGCGCCGCTTGCGGGCCTGCGCCTCGCGCTCCGCTGGCGACAGCCGCGGCTCGACCGTCGAGGGCAGGCTCGAGGTCTCGCGGAAGAGGAGCCCGTCGATGATGGCGGTGCGGATCACCGCGCCCATCGACGGCGTGGACGGCCCGGCGCGCTCGCCGACGTCGCGCCGCCAGGCGTCGGGCGGGACGGGCCGCGCGACCAGGCGGAGCCGGACCTCGGCCGGCGAGCCCGCCGTCTCGAGGGCGCCCGCGAGCGCCCGGAGCACGCGCGCCTCGGGCGTCGCGGCCTCGCGCAGCGGCCAGGCGCTCGAAGAAGCGAGCCGCCCGACGGCCATCGCGACGGCTGGCCGGTCCGCGGCCCGCGCCTCGTCCACCTGGACGCCCGGGTACAGCGAGCGCATCCGGGCCTCGGCGAGTCGGGCGACCTGGCCATTGCCGACGACCTCCCAGGCGAGCCGCCGGTCGCGCCAGACGACCCGGAGCTCGAGCGACGGCCAGCCGACCCGCCAGCCACCGAGGCCGCGTCGCTCCCTCGGGTGGAGGCCTCGGACGAGCTCGGCCGCGAGCGCGGGGTCGGGGTCGAGCCCCGCGGGCGGCTCGATCGTCAGCCGGACGTTCTCGGCCGCGCTCGCCTCGTCGTAGGCGCGCTGGCGTGCGGCGCGGGCGAGCGCGGGCGCTGCCCGAACCGCGAGGTAGAAGCCGAGCGCGACCAGCGCGAAGGGGACCGCTGGGCCGAGGATGTCGAGGATCGTCGGGATGTGGAACATGGCCGGACCTCAGCAGCCGAAATCCTTTCGGCGTTGCGGCCGCCCCGCGGACATACGTGCCAGTCGACGCTCCTCGGCCGACTCTGCGCCGAGGAGGAGGTCATTGGTTCGCGGCGGGAGGCGCTGCGTGCCGTCCATGACCAGACGGTAGGCCGCCTTGGCGCTGAGAACAACGGCTTCTGTGTACGTGTTGGCGTACGACTCAGCTCGCGATGTGGGGACGCCGCAGCCAGAACCGACTGCCCTGGGCCAAAGGCACGCCGACCCTGACGCGTCCAGCCAGAGATCCGCTAGTTGACGCGGCCCGCCACGAAGTTGCCGACAAGATCCTCGTACACCGGATCGCCGAGCTCCAGGAAGTCGAAGACCATGAAGAGGGGCCCGCAGATGCGCTTGACGTGCTCGACGAGTCGCGAATCGACCTCGCCGAGCATCACGCTCATTTCCGTCCCGACCTCCGACTCCATCGTGGTGCGTGGAAGGCTCAAGTGGCGCACCGGGTTCGCCGTTTGAAGAGTCCTGCCCTTCAGCCCTCCGTGCCGCACGGCGATGTGCACCACTTTGGCCGGGTCCACGTCCATCTGCGCATAGAGACGAGCACAGAAGAGCAGAGCTTCCGTGACGCGGACGATTCGTGTGTCCGCAAAGAGGCTGTTCGGCACACGCTGGTCTTCAAAGAGGGACTTGAGAAGGTAGTAGTCGCCATCGGTCCGGAATGACCAGAAGTCGTAGCTCTGGCCGGCCACGTCGACTTCGGCGGTGATGCCGTCGACTGACGGGTGAGGACGATACTCGTCCGGGTTGAGGACGATTCCGATCGGCCATCCGAACGTTTGGATCTCCGCGGCGCGAGCAGCCTCGAGAAGCTGTTTGGGCGTGAACGTCGGCTTAGGCGGTGACAGAGCGAATCTGAGCTCCATGAACCCGGGCAGCGAATTCGCTTCACTCATGCTTGCTAAGTCCCTCGAAGGCCCTCGAACGCATCTCGCCGGTCCAAGGCTCGTTCCAGGGGTTCTCTGCGGTCGGCGCGGGGAGGATCGCCCGCCTGCGACGGATTCGCGCCTCTAGCTCGACTCGGTATCCAGGCAGATCTGCGGGATCCCAATAGAGGATGTCGTACGAGCTGAGATCGAAGTGAACCTTGGGGCCGCCGGCTATGTGGTCCCGGCTCGACGAGTTGTGGTCGCGCCTGGCTGCGAGGATTAGGTTCCGAAGCTTTCCCAGCCCAATCGCGTACCCCACCTCGAGATAGCAGTTGGGGCGTTCATTGGTCAGGTCGGCGACGATGATTTCTGAGCGTTCGATGAAGGAGGCGATCTCGTTCTGGAGCAAGCCTCCTAGGTTATGAGCATCCACGCGACGCGGCGTAAGCCCAGACGCCGTGATGGCCGGTGTGATGACTTCTCTGTAGACCGCGTCCATCTCGTTGTCGCCGATTTGCATGATCACAAATCCGTCGGTCATCGCTCTCCTCGCGCGGCCGAGTATCAATCCGCAGATAGTTCGGTGTTGCGTCGTGGCGTTGGGTGTCAGCCACATGGCCCCCGCGGCGGGCAGATCTGCCGCCTGTGGTTCGGGTCGACCCCGACCGGGACGTGGCCGCCGTCGTCGACGAACTGACCCATCCTTCTCCGGGCGTGCCACGCATCATCGTCCGCCCTTGCGCAACCTGTCTCGCCTATCCACGCGCTCTCTCAGCAGTCGGTGAACGACCGCGTCAAGGTCGACACGAATCTCGTGTTCCCAGACGCCTACCACTACCCAGCCGATGGTCTGAAGTTGCCGCTCCACCTCGCGGTCACGCTCGGCGTTTCGGGCCAGCTTTGACGCCCAGAACTCGGCGTTCGCCTTCGGCATCGGCAGGTTGCACTCGCGGCACGCGTGCCAGAAGCACCCGTGGACGAACACGGCCATGCGCTCAACGGGAAAGACGACATCGGGCCTGCCGGGCAACGGCGGCTGGACACGGTAGCCCCGCGCGCCGGCCGCCCACAGGGCGCTTCGAAGACGGCTCTCCAGGCCAGAGACGCTGCGGTTGGCGCGCATAGTGTTGCGGGCGTTCTCCGAGCTCGCCGCTGGGGACCTCATCCCGGCCATTCCGCCATGTGCTTCTGGAGCACGGGCGCGGCATAGGCGGACAGACATTCGCCGATCCACCGGAACTGGGGCACCACGACGGAGTTGCCGAACTGCTGATACGCCTGCCGATTCGACACGGGGATCTCGAATTCGAAGCCAAGCTCAGCTCGTGTGAAGCCCATAAGGTTCCCGCACTCGCGGGGGGTGAGGCGCCGCGGCCGCCCGCCGTCAGGCATCTCGATGAGGATCTCGGCGCCGTCCTTGTAGTACCGCGCACTCAGCGTCCGGGTGACGCCCCCGCGCTTCGCGATCCCGTAGCCGAATCCATTGCCCTTCAGCTCGTGCTTCGCCCGATGCTTCTTGAGCGCGTTCCACACGCCCTCAGTCAGGCGGTATCGCTCAAGGTCGTCACCGTCGGGTGCGAGCACCGTGTCGTCCAGCCGTGGGCCATGGGATTCGTCGGGTTCCGGCTCCTCGAACACGAACTTCGAGTCGAACAGGTCCGCGCGCAGCGCGACGATGATCACCCGCCTCCGGTTCTGCGGAACCCATGACGCGCCGTTGATGATCGCGTGATTGACGCGGTAGCCGGACGCCATCAGACGCCGTCGGACGACGCGGAACGTCCGCCTCTGATCGTGCGACACCAAGTGGCGCACGTTCTCGAGGAGGAGCGCGGGCGGAGCCGCGGCGGACGCTGGAGCTGACTTCTGGAACTTGGCCACCTCGGCGTCGCCCTCGAGGTCCGAGTAGAGCTCCTGGAAGGTCGCCTCCTCGTCCGAGCCACCGATGAGCCTGATGATCTCGAAGAACAGGTTCCCCGACGTCGGATCGTCGAACCCGTGCAGTCGCTTGAGATGGTTCTTCTTGCTGACGCCCGCCAGGCTGAACGGCTGGCATGGGAAACCTGCCGCGAGAACCTCGTGCGGCGGGAGGTCACCTGGCTGGACCTGGCGGATGTCGCGCGCAGGCACCTCGCCCCAGTTCGCGGAGTACGTCGCTACCGCATGCTCGTCGTTCTCCACGGTGTAGACGCACGCCCCGCCCGCGCCCTCGAGGCCCGCCCGGATCCCGCCGATCCCCGCGAAGAGATCGACGAATCGGAATGCGGGCGCGGCGGGTGCGGCGAGCTCGGGCGGCGGCGGGAGCGCGATCGTGGTGGTCATCGGCAGGTGCGATCGTTCGTCGGTGCGTCCATTACCAGGATGCCGCTGGACGGTCGTCCGCCGGAGCGCCGGCGGTCGGCTCCTCGAGACCGTGCGGCGCCATCCCCTCGAACTCGAAGCGCTTCTTGAGGGCGAGCAGCTTCTTGCTCTGGAAGTCCGTCGGCACCCCGGGGATGTACTCGGCGGCAAGTCGTAGAAGCCGCTCGTCCTCCGCCGACAGGAACCCCCGCTCCCGGCCCCAATCTCGTACACCCGACCAGTAGGCCTGCCCCAATCGGACGACCTCCTCCTGAGCGCTGATCCCGGTGTCGACCCGCTGCTGTGCGCGCGCAGCGCGCTCGACCTCGCGTAGCGTGGCCTTCGGGACGAGCTCCTCTCGCACGCGCGGATCCAGGTCGAGGGCAACCGCATCGGCGCGAACCCAGCACGCCTCGCG
>JAKAMV010000498.1 GCA_021812735.1 Chloroflexota bacterium
CGGCGGGCAGACCCACACCATCGTGAAGCAGGGCATCGACGAGATGCTGCCCGACGGTGTGCGGATGATCCACGGGCCCGGGTGCCCTGTCTGCGTCACACCGCTCGAACAGGTCGACAAGGCGCTGGCCATCGCGGCCGACCCCAACGTCATCTTCACCAGCTACGGCGACATGCTGCGCGTCCCCGGCTCGGTCACCGACCTGCTCTCGCTCAAGGCCCGCGGCGCGGATGTGCGGATCGTCTACTCGCCGCTGGATGCCGTGCGGATCGCGCGAGAGCACCCCGAACGCCAGGTCGTCTTCTTCGCGATCGGGTTCGAGACGACGGCGCCCGCGAACGCCATGGCGGTCTGGCAGGCGGCGGAACAGGGCATCGACAACTTCAGCGTGCTGGTGAGCCACGTGCTGGTCCCGCCCGCGATGGAGGCGATCCTCGACTCGCCGTCGAACCAGGTGCAGTCGTTCCTGGCCGCGGGGCACGTGTGCGCCGTCATGGGCTGGACCGAGTACGAGCCGATCGCCGCGAAGTACCACGTCCCGATCGTGGTGACCGGCTTCGAGCCGCTCGACCTGCTCGAAGGCATGCTGATGGCGATCCGCCAGCTCGAAGAGGGGCGCGCGGAGGTCGAGAACCAGTATGCCCGCGCGGTCCGGCGCGAAGGCAACCGGCTGGCCCAGGAGACCATCTTCCGGGTGTTCGAGATCGGCGACCGGACGTGGCGTGGGATCGGGCAGATCCCGGCCTCCGGGTACCACCTGAAGGAGCGCTTCGCGCGGTTCGACGCAGAGCGGCGGTTCCACGTCGGCGCCATCGCCACCAGGGAGCATCCGGCCTGCATCGCCGGGGAGATTCTCCAGGGGACGAAGACCCCGCTCGACTGCACCGCCTACGGCGTCCTGTGCAATCCGCAGCGTCCGCTGGGTGCCCCGATGGTCTCCGCCGAGGGGACCTGCGCGGCGTTCCACGCCTCGGGCCGGGGGCTCGGCCCGGTTGCGCGGCCGCTCACGGTGCTGTCCGCCGGAGGCCTCGGCCCGCGGGATGGCGGGGCCGCGACCGGCGCCCGGGAGACCGCGCGATGACCGGGGGCCCGATCGACCGACCGACCACCGACCGCCCGGCGCCGGATCCGCTGGCGGCCACCTGCCCGGCCCCCCTCGCCGAACAGGAGCGCGTGCTGCTCGGCCATGGCTCCGGCGGCCAGCTCTCCGCGGCGCTCATGCGCGACGTGATCGCGCCAGCGCTCGCGGCCGCCTCTTCCGGCGGCCCGCTCAACGACGCCGCCGTGCTCGACGTCGCGGGGCAGCGCCTCGCCTTCACCACCGACTCGTTCGTCGTCAGCCCGCTCGCGTTTCCCGGCGGGGACATCGGCGAGCTCGCGGTCAACGGCACGGTCAACGACCTGGCCATGATGGGAGCGCGGCCCCTGGCAATCTCGCTGGCCTACGTGATCGAGGAGGGGCTCCCGTTCGACGAGCTCCGCTCGGTGACCGAGTCCGTCGCACGGGCGGCCACGGCCGCCGGCGTGCCCGTGGTCACGGGCGACACCAAGGTGGTCGGTCGCGGGGCCGCGGACCGGCTGTTCGTCAACACGGCCGGCATCGGGGTCGTGCCGGACGGCGTGGCCCTGGGCGCCGACCGCGCCATGCCCGGCGACGCGGTGGTGCTCTCCGGGCCGATCGGGCTCCATGGTGTGGCGATCATGAGCGTGCGCGAGGGGCTCGAGTTCGAGGTGGAGATCGCGTCGGACACACAGCCGCTGCACCGGCTTGCGGCGGCGATCCTCGAGGCGGCCCCGGACGCGCACGTGCTGCGCGATCCGACGCGCGGAGGGCTCGCGTCCGCCGTCAACGAGATCGCGGCGGCCTCGGGGATCGGCATCGAGCTCGACGAGGATGCGATCCCGGTTCCGGGGCCCGTGCGCGCCGCGTGCGAGATGCTCGGCCTGGATCCGCTCCACGTGGCCAACGAAGGCAAGTGCGTCGCGATCGTGCCGGGCGAGCGGGCGGAGGCCGTGCTGGCCGCCATGCGCAGGCTGCCCGAGGGGGAGGAGGCCGCCATCGTCGGCCGGGTCGTCGCCGATCACCCGGGCATGGTGACCGCGCGCACCATCGTGGGCTCCGAGCGGATCGTCGACATGCTGGTCGGGGAGCAGCTGCCCCGCATCTGCTGACGCCCCTCCGCCGCGGGCTGACGCGCCTCCGCCGGCGGCCGTCGCCGCGAGGACGACTCCGGCCCGGGCTGCTCGCCCTGGCGTGCCGGTGCTGCCGCGGCGCGGATGGCTCCGACGAGGGCTGCCCCGGCCGGTTCGGGTGGCGCGTGGCAGACTTCGACGATGACCGTGCGCATCAGGCGGGCATACGAGGAACCGGACCACGACGACGGCAGTCGCGTGCTGGTGGATCGTGTCTGGCCCCGCGGTCGGTCGCGTGAGGCGCTCCGGCTGGCGGGCTGGGAGCGCGAGGTGGCGCCGAGCGACGAGTTGCGCCGCTGGTTCGGCCACGACCCGGCTCGCTGGGAGGAGTTCCGGCGCCGGTATCGCGCCGAGCTGGAGGCGCCCGACCGGCAGGCGGCCCTGGGCCGGCTCGCCTCCCTGGCGCGAGCCGGCACACTCACCCTGGTCTACGGTGCCGCCGACGAAGCGCACAACCAGGCGGTCGTGCTGCGCGAGGTGCTCCTGGATCAGGCGTAGGCGGCAACGGGCCCTGCCAGGCGGCGAGGGGCACTGGGGCGACGACAGGATGCCTGGGCGGATACCGGAGGCCTGGGCGTGGCCCGCAGCTGCCCGCAGGCGGGCGTCCGGCAGGCGGGCATGTTTCAGGCGGGCATGTTTCATGCAGATCCTGCGCGGGAGGAACGTTATCCGCGGTTGCCGGACCTCACCCGGCCACGCGTGCGCGGGGGACCGTCGCTTCGCGTTGCGGCCGAGCAGGCCGTGTCGCCTCCGCCACGCTAGGCACGGCCGGCGCTCGGCCGGCCGCGTCCACCGCTCGACATAGCATTCCCCGCCTGCAAATCCTGCAGGATGCGAGCCGCTGCGTGCGTCAGCGCGTGCATGGTGACCGTCCCGGCCCGCAAGTCCTGCAAGTCCTGCAGGATGCGAGCGGCTGCGCGCGGCAGCGCGTGCATGGGCAGCGTCCCGGCCCGCAAGTCCTGCAGGATGCGCCGCTTCCCCATCGGCACGCGCGCGGGACGCGCGCGCGGGACCGGCAGCGCGGGACCGGGAGCGCGGGACTGGCGCGCGCGGGACCGGCAGGTTGACAGGTTGGCCGTTGCGGCGTGAACTGCCGGGATGGAGACGACCCGCACCCGCACGACGCAGAGCGACCGTCGGCAACTCGAGGAACTGCGGTTCCTGCACGAGGTCGCCCGGCTCGCCACCACCGCGCGGACCTGGGAGGAGCTTCTCTCGATCGTCGTGGACGGTACCCGGGATGCGCTCAAGGCGGACGTGTCGTCGTTCTACCTGCTCGACCGGGACGGGCGCCAGCTCACACTCGCGGCCACCAACGGCCTCGATCGCTACCAGATCGGGCGCGCCAAGGTCCCGTTCGGGCAGGGGATCACGGGGCGGGTCGCCGCGAGTCGCGAACCCATGGTGATCCCGGACGTCCGCTCCGACGATCGGTTCCTCTGGGTGCGCGGACTGGACCAGCGCCGGTTCGTCGCCTCGATGCTGTCCGTGCCGCTCTCCTGGAACGACCAGGTCGTGGGCGTGCTCAACGTGCAGACGGAACAGCCGCGCACGTTCACGCCGCGCGACGTCGCGCACCTCCGGGCGATCGCGGACCTGCTGGCCGGAATCGTGGAGAAGGGCCGGCTGCAGCGCGAGGCCGAGGCACAGGTCGCCTCGCTCAAGGCGCTCGAACGCGCCCAGGCGGAGCTCGTGGCGCTGGTCACGCACGAACTGCGCACCCCGCTGGCCGTCGTGCGCGCGTATCTCGACCTGCTCGCGGAATCGGTCGAGGATGGAACCGGCGCCGTGCCGAGCGCGGTGGAATGGCATCGCCTCGCCGACGAGCAGGTCACCCGCCTGGACCGCCTGGTCGACTCGATCCTGGCGTCGGTGCGGCCGGAGGAGCAGACCCCGCTCGACCTGGTCCCGATCGATCTGACCGCGATCGTCGAGGAGACCGTGGCCGGGATGGGCCCGCTGCTCCGCCGCCACGGGGTGGTCCACGAGGGGCGCCCGGGTCTTCGCGTGCTCGGCGAGGCAGCGCGTCTCCGGCAGATCCTCGAGCACCTGCTGGAGAACGCCGTCAAGTACGCGCCGCCGGGGACCACCATCACGATCCGCACCGACCTGCAGGAGGGGATCGCGCGTCTGTCGGTGGCCGACGAGGGGCCGGGTGTACCCGAGGAATGGCGGGAGCGGGTCTTCGAGCCGTACGCCCGCCGCAGCGAGACCGGGGCCGCGCGAGGATCCGGAATCGGGCTCTATGCCGCGCGGCGGCTGGGCGAGGCGATGGGCGCGCGGCTGTGGTGCGAGCCGGCGGCGGGTGGCGGAGCGCGCTTCGTGGTCGCGCTCGCGTCGGCGGTGGCGCTGTGAACGGCGCCGGCACGCTCCGCATCCTGGTGGTCGACGACGATCCGGCCATGGTCGGCGCGATCACGGCGCTGGTGGGAACGGAAGGGCACCAGGTCGTCACCGCCTACGACGGGCTGACGGCCGTGCGCCGATGGCGCGAGGACTCCCCCGACCTGGTGCTGCTCGACCTCGCGATGCCGGGGCCGGACGGGTTCAGCGTGGCCCGACAGCTGCGCGCCGAGGGTGCCGACATTCCCATCATCGTGGTCAGCGGAGAGCGCGCCGAGGCGGCGAAGGTGCGCGCGCTGGATCTCGGCGCCGACGACTACCTGGTCAAGCCGTTCGGCAAGCAGGAGCTGCTCGCCCGCATCCGGGCGGCCATGCGTCGTTCGCCGCGGACGGCCGCGGGGCTGCCGGGAGAGGCGGCGGGGCCGGGCCGGCCCCGCGGAGCCGGTCCTGTGAACTACGGCGGGCTGGCCCTCGAGCCCGGGCGACACGAAGCGCGCGTCGGCGACTCCCCGCTCGTGCTCACGCCGATCGAGTACCGGCTCCTGGAGGCGCTGGTGCAGGCGCAGGGCGAGCTGGTGGGGCACGCGGGGCTGCTCGCCGCCGGGTGGGCCGGTGAGCGGGATCCTGATCCGCTGTGGCTCAAGCCGCACCTGGCCCGCCTTCGCCGCAAGCTCGACGGTGCCGGTGGACCGGCGCTGGTGTCGGTGCGGGCCGTGGGCTGGTGCCTCCGCAGCCCGGCGCCGGCGTAACCGTCTCGCCACCGAACCGTATCTCGCACGCCGCCGACCGCCGCGGCTGCCCTCCGTAGTCTCGTGTGCGGAGGCATCACATGTACAGCTTCACCGATCCTGGAATCTCCGCGACCCGCGGCGCCGAGGCCCCCGTCACCTGCGCGGCCTGCGGCTGCCGGCTCACGCAGGGCCCGGGCGCCGACCGCGCGTGGCGCCATTTCCATCCGTTTGCCGGGCACGATGCCCGCGGCTGCCGGGTCGATTGCGTCGATCTTCCCCACGACAGCGACGGTCACCCGCTCCGCCCGAGCTGACGCCGGGCACCTCAGCGAGTCGGTGGCGATCCCGAACTGGGACGGGGTCGCCGCGGACAACGAACCCGAGACCGCGCTCCGCAGACGGGGCGCGGTCTCGTCGCGTCCTGGGGCGGCGGCGCGTCAGAGCCCGGGGGCGGTCGAGGTCCCCGAAGACGCCGACGTGGCCGAGGCCGCGGCCGAGGCGACCGTGGTGTAGACGGTGTCGAAGCCGATCGCCCAGACGTCGGCGGGGTCGGCGGCGACGACGGCGGAAACGGTCGTGGGCGCCTGGTACTGCACGTGCCAGGTCGCGCCGTCATGGAACAGCACCTCGCCGGAACCTGCCGTGACCCAGACATGCGAGGCGTCGGTGCCTGCCACGCCGTTGAGCGCCAGGTGCAGGTCCACCGCCAGGTCCCACGCGGTGCCGTTCCACGCGTAGATGGACCCCTCCGGGCTCACCGCCCATGCGTTCGCGGTGTCGGAGGTGTAGACCGCGGAGAGCGGCTCGGGCAGCGTCGCCTGGAGGGTCCACCGCGACCCGTCCAACGCCACCACCACGCCGGACCCGTCGGGCGCGGTTCCCACCGCCCATGCGTGCGTGGCATCCAGCGCCGCGATCCCGGTGAAGCGGGTTCCGTCGGCCGGATACACCAGCGGCCACCCGCTCCCGTCCCAGGCACGGATGCCGGCTGCGGTCGCCGCCCACGCATGGCGTGCATCGGGCGCGGCCAGTGCAAGGACGGTGCCGTCGTGGCTGGTGAGCGTCCACTTCGAGCCGTTCCAGTGGCGGATCCCGTCGTCGCTGGCCACCCAGGCGGCGGTCGGTGACACGGCCGCCATCCGGATGATGTCGTCGTCCACGCGCCGGACGTGCCAGCCGGTGCCGTCCCACGCGTACACGACGCCGTCCGATCCGGCGACCCAGACGCTGTTCGGGTTGAACACGGCGAGGCCCGTCAGCTGCACGGACGGGGTGACCCACGCGACCTGCCAGGCCGGCGCGACGGGTGCGGACAGCGGCACGTCGGCACCGACGACCGCCACCTCGTTGGCCACGGGGTTGGCGGGCACGGCCCGGGCCTGCGCGGAGAGGGACCCGCACCCGCCCGCGACGAGCGCGACGGTTGCGGCCGCCAGTACGAACCTGCGCAGTCCGCCCGAGCGAATCCGTTCCGTCGAACCCCCCGGGGAACCGCCCATTGCGTCCTCCTGCCTGTGCCCGCGGGCACGCGCCGACTCTCGTCCGGATGTGGGGACGCGTCAACATCCGGACGGACCGAAGCATACCGCGTCCGGGTCCCATTTGGGAACATTGTGAAGTGCCAAAAGTCACATCCACCCGTCCTGAGTGGCTCCCGGCGTCGGGCCCCGCCAGGGCCGCATGGCCCGGGCCGCAAGGCGCCGCACCCGGCCGATCGGACCGGGCCCCGCGGCGCGGCCGGTCAGCCGGCGGCGAACAGCTCGCCGATCGTCTCGGCGAACGCGGCGCTGTGGCGGTCGATGTCCGCGCCCGTGGTGACCGGCGACATCAGCGCCATGTTGTGGAACGGCGTGAGCAGGATCCCGCGGTTCAGCGCGGCCAGGTGCAGGTATCGCTCGAGCTCGAAATCCGCCGCGGCCGCCGCCTCGCGACCGTTCCGCGGGGCGCCGGGAAGGAAGTGGTACTCGGCGCGGGTCCCCAGCCGCGTGACGTGCCAGGGCACGGCGTGCGTTCGGAGCACGCCCTCCACGCCCTCCGTCCAGCGCTCCGCGAGCGGGACCATGCGCGCGAACGCGTCGGGCGTCAGGACGTGCTCCAGCGTGGCACGGATCGCGGCCAGCGACAGCGCGTTGCCGGCCAGCGTCCCCCCGATGCCGCCCACGTCCACGTCCTCCAT
>JAKAMV010000499.1 GCA_021812735.1 Chloroflexota bacterium
CGCTTACGCCGTGGCGGCGTGCCCGCCGGCACCGTCGCCGGGCACGGGCGGGGCGGGCGCGGCGGCGATCCGCTCGCGGTAGCGGCGCAGGTTGTCCGTGACCTCGGCCATCGAATCGCCGCCGGTCTTCTCCAGCACGAACCGCGCGAGCGTGAGCATGACCATCGCCTCGCCGATGACGCCCGCGGCCGGCACCACCGAGATGTCGCTGCGCTCGTAGTGGGCGGCATCCACGGCCGCCCCGGTGATCAGGTCCGCGGTCGGCAGCGGCCGGGCCAGCGTGGAGATCGGCTTGACGGCGCCGCGGATCACGATGGGCTCGCCGTTGGTGACCCCGCCGGTCAACCCGCCCGCGTTGTTGGTGCGGTGGACCCAGGTGCCGTCCGCGCGGCGCCCCTGGATCACGTCCTGGACGTCGCTGCCGAAGCGGCGGGTCTGCTCGAACCCGAGCCCGAACTCCACGCCCTTGACGATGTGGATGCTCATGACGGCCGCCGCGAGCGCCGCGTCCAGCCGCCGGTCCCAGTGGACATAGCTGCCGAGTCCGATCGGCGCCCCGTGGACCACCACCTCGAACACGCCGCCGACGGTGTCGCCGCGGCCCCGAGCCTCGTCGATGCGGGCGATCATCGCCTGCTCCGCGTCGGGGTCCGGGCAGCGGAGGGGCGACGCGTCGGCCTCGTCACGCGACCGGGTGCAGCGCGCCGGGTCCACGGCCACGCCGCCCACCTCGGCCGTGAACGACCAGACGTCGATGCCGAGATCCCGGAGGAACGCCCGCGCGATGCCGCCAGCGGCCACGCGCGCCGTGGTCTCGCGCGCCGACGCCCGCTCCAGCACGTTGCGGACGTCGTTGAAGCCGTACTTGAGGGCGCCTGCCAGGTCCGCGTGGCCAGGCCGGACCCGGGTGATCGGCTGGGCGCGCTTGGTGCCGCCCTCGGCCAGGGCCGCCAGCTCGGCGGCCTCGGCGGCGGAGAGCGGACCCACCTGCATCACGCGGGTCCAGTTCTCCCAGTCGCGGTTGGCGACCTCGAGCAGGATCGGCGAGCCGAGCGTGCGCCCGTGCCGCACCCCGGCGAGGATCTGCGCGCGATCCCGCTCGATGGTCTGGCGGGCGCCCCGGCCGTACCCGCGCTGGCGACGGGCCAAGTCCTCCTCGAGGTCGGCTTCGGTCAGCGCGAGCCCGGCGGGCACGCCTTCGACCACCGCGCCGAGCGTAGGCCCGTGGCTCTCGCCGGCCGTGAGGAAGCGGAATCGGTCCACGGCGTCCTCCCGCGTCCCGTCAGGCGGTCGGCGCGGCCACGCCGGGCTCGCCCTCAGCGGACCCGATCCCGTCCGCGCGCGCCTGGCGGAGCGCCTCGTGCATTACCTCGATCGGCGCCGGCTGGCCCGTCCACAGCGTGAACGCCGCCGCGCCCTGGTGGAGCAGCATCAGCTCGCCGTCGGCGGTCGCGCAGCCGGCGGCAGCCGCGTCGCGGAGCAGCCGGGTCTGGCGATAGATCAGGTCGAGCACGAGCAGGTCCGGCGTGAGGATCTCCGCCGGGATGGGGGACGTGTCATCCTCCAGGCCGATGGAGGTGGCGTTGACCAGGACCTTGGCCTTGGCCAGCTCGGCCTCGATGATCGACTCGTGCCAGGGCATGGCGCGCAGGTCCATGTGCGAGGCGGACCGGCCGAAGTGCCTGACCATCTGCTCGCCCCGGTGGAGGTGGCGGTTGAACACGACCACCCGCTGGAACCCCTCGCGGATGAGCCCGTAGACCACCGCCCGGGCGCCGCCGCCGGCGCCCAGCACCACGGCCTGGCGCGGCATCTTCTGGCGCCCGACCAGCCGGTCCAGGGCCACCTTGAAGCCGGCCACGTCGGTGTTGTGCCCGACCAGCTTCTTGCCCTCTCGGGTGAGCGTGTTGACCGCGCCGGTGGCGTGCGCCTCGTCGGTCTGGCGGTCCATCAGCTGGGCGACCCGCTCCTTGTGCGGGATGGTGACGTTGGCGCCGAGGATGTCCTCGCCGCGCAGCTCGGCGACCGTCTCGGCGAGCTGCGCCGGCAGGCGGTCCCAGAGCTCGTAGCGGGCGTCGATCTCCAGATGGTCGAACGCCGCCTGCTGCATCGCACCCGATAGCGAGTGGGCCACCGGGTGGCCGATGAGGACGACCCGCTTCGTCATGCGCGCACCCCTTCGAGCTCTCGGAAGAAGCCGGGATACGAGATCGCCGCCGACTCCGGTCGGAGGACGGTCGTCTCGCCTTCGGCGATGAGGCCGGCGATGGCGAATGTCATCGCGAGCCGGTGGTCATCGAGTGTCTCGGTGACGGCGCCCGTCAGGCGCCGGCCGCCCTCGATCTCGATGTCGTCGCCCGTGACGCGCACCCGCGCGCCCAGGGCTGCCAGCCCGTCCGCGATCCCGGCGATGCGGTCGGACTCCTTGTGGCGCAGCTCCCCGGCGCCGCGGATGCGGGTGGTGCCCTCGGCCGCGGCCGCCGCGAGGCACAGCGCGGGGATCTCGTCGATCGCCGCCGCCACCTCGGCCGTCCCGAGGTCGGTGGCCCGGAGTCGGCTCGACCGCACCACCAGGTCCGCGAGCGGCTCCCCGTCGGCACCACCAGGCGTCGGCCGTTCGCGCTCCTCGATGTCGGCGCCCATGCGCCGGAGGATGTCGATGATGGCACGCCGCGTGGGGTTGGTGCTGACTCCCTCGAGGGTCAGCTCTGCGTCGGGGTGGATGGCCCCGGCCACCAGCCAGAACGCCGCGCCCGACGGGTCGGCGGGCACCGTCTCGTCGATGGCGCGCACGACCGCCGGCCCGGTCAGGCGGACCTCGTGCCGCCCGTCCTCGAGCGTCGCCTCGCGCACGGTCACGCCCCGGGCGCGGAGCATCCGCTCGGTGTGGTCACGCGTGGCCACGGCCTCGACAACGCGCGTGGCGCCGTCAGCCGCAAGTCCTGCGAGCAGGATCGCGGACTTCACCTGCGCGGACGGGACCGGCGTCGCGTAGTCGATCGGCTCGAGCGGCGCGCGGCCCGTCACCGCGAGCGGCAGGAGCGTGGCTGACCGCCGGCCCGAGAAGGAGGCACCCATCGCGCGCAGGGGCTCCACCACCCGGCCCATCGGCCGCCGCCGGAGCGAGCCGTCGCCGTCGAGGACCGCGAACAGCGGGAGCCCCGCCAGCAGGCCGGCGGCCAGACGGGTCGTGGTGCCGGAGTTGCCGCAGTCGAGGATTGCCTCGGGCTCCGCCAGCGCCCCCCCGCCCGGGGAGACCACGCGGTAGTCCACGCGGCCGTCGCGCTCGGCAAGGCGCTCCACGGTGGCGCCCAGCGCCCGCACGACCCCGGCCGTGGATCGGACGTCCTCGCCGTCGCCGGCCGCCACGATCCGGCTCTCGCCCTCCGCCAGCAGCGCGAGCAGCAGCGCGCGGTGGGAGATGGACTTGTCGCCGGGCAGGGCGGGACGGCCGCGCAGGCGCGCGGCGGGGCGCACGACGAGGCCGTCCACGGGCTCAGGCCTTCCCACTGCCGGCAGCCGCCGGGGGAAGCAGGTCGCCCTGCAGGTCCCGCACGTGGGCGTGGACCGCCGACACGGCGGCCATCATCGAGTCGAAGCCAGCGAAGTCCAGCTGCTGCTCGGCGTCGGAGAGCGCCTCCTCGGGCCGGGGGTGCACCTCGACCATGATCCCGTCCGCGCCCACGGCCGCGCCGCCGATCGCGAGCGGCTTGACCAGCCAGCGCTTCCCCGTGGCGTGCGAGGGGTCCACGATGACCGGCAGGTGCGTCAGGTGGTGCATCAGCGGCACTGCCGTCAGGTCGAGCGTGTTGCGGGTCGAGGTGTCGAACGTTCGGATGCCGCGCTCGCACATCACGATCTGGCTGTTGCCGGCCGAGGCGATGTACTCGGCGGCCATCAGCCACTCCTCGATCGTGTTGCCGAAGCCGCGCTTGAGCATCACCGGCCGGCCTGCCCGACCGCAGGCGAGCAGGAGCGAGAAGTTCTGCATGTTGCGCGTGCCGATCTGCAGGATGTCCGCGTACTCGGCGACGATGTCAACCTGGTTGGGCTCCATGACCTCGGTGATCACGGGCAGCCCGGTCCGCTGGCGCGCCTCCGCCAGGTAGCGCAGGCCCTCGACGCCGAGCCCCTGGAACGAGTACGGGCTCGTGCGGGGCTTGAACGCGCCGCCCCGGATGATCGTGGCGCCGCGGGCGGCCACGTGGTCCACGGTCTCGATGAGCTGGTCGCGGCTCTCCACCGAGCACGGACCGGCCATGACCGACAGCCCCCCGTCGCCGATCGTCGCGTCGAGCACCTTGATGACCGTGTTCTCGGGGTGGAACTCTCGCGAGACCAGCTTGTACGGCTTGGAGATCGGGGTGACCTGCGCCACGCCGGCGAGGCCCTCGAGCCGACCCCTGAGCTGCTCGCGCCGCTTGCCCAGGTCACCCACCACCGCGATCACCGTCCGGTCTCGTCCGGCGTTCTCGAACGGCGTCAGCCCCTCGGCGAGGATCATGCCCTTCACGCCGTTGACCTCGGCCTCGCCGGCTCCGGTCCGCATCACCACGAACATCTCGTCACTGGTTCCTTGCTGGGTGGGGGAGTGCGCCTCGCGGGAAAGAAAAAAGCAGAGGTCTTGGACCTCTGCTGCACCCGGCACGACCCGCGGACCCGGGCCTAGGCTCGGGGAACGGTCATGCCGGGAAGATAAAGAGATAAGGGGCGTACATCGGTGAGGCGAAGGTATCGGAGGGCCGCGCCCGCGTCAACTCGCACCCTGCGAACCCCCACGAATGGGGTGGCTGGTCGCGCTCCTATCGAGTCCCCTGCGGAGCTAGCATGGCCGTCGGGGCGGGCCACCTGCCCCAGGCGCCGAGGCCCCGAATTGCGATGTCCTGCCCGTGACCAACCCATCCGAAGGACCCGCCCCGGCCCAGGCTGAGGTGGACCCGCACCGCAGCCGCCAGGACGTCATCGAGCGGATCCTGCGCAGCCCGCTCCCGACGTTCCTGGCGGACCATGCGTCCGGCGAGATCCTGGCGGTGAACGACGCGGCCGCCACCCTCTACGGGTACCGCCCCGCGGACCTCGTCGGCGGCACGCTCGCGCGCGTCGATCCTGGTCTGGCCGTCGTGGAGCGGCCAGCGACACGGCCAGCGGCTGCTCGGCTGCATCGCCGCGAGCACGTGCGCGCCGGCGGCGGCCGGCTGGTCGTGGACGTGATCACGGAGCGGATCCAGCTGGAGGACGCCGTGGCGGTGCGCGCCACGATCCGGCCCGCCGCCGGCACCGACGGCCCCGCGCGAGTCGAGCTCACGCGGATCCACCAGGCCATGGCGGAGGTCAACCGCACCGCGCTCTCCGCCGACCGCGAGGAGGCTGTCTGGGAGGCGGCGTGCCGGATCGTGACCGAGACGGCCGGCTATCGCATGGCGAGCATCGCGACCCCCGGGCCGGACGGCCTGCTCCACATCCGGGTGGCGCGCGGTGCCGTGGGCGATTACCTCCAGGACGCCCGCGTGGACCTGGCTGACCCCGGAGCCACCCCCACGGGCGTCGCCGCGGCGGAACGCCGCACGGTCGTCATCCCGGACATCGCCGACCCGCTGGTGGCCACGCCCAACCAGGGCGCCGCACTGCGCAACGGCTACCGCAGCGCGTGCCTCATCCCGCTGCTCCACGGCGACGACGTGTTCGGGATCCTCGCGGTCTTCGCGGGCGAGCCGGACGGCTTCGACGCGGCGCAGGTCGCGCTGCTCGAGCAGCTGGCCGGCGATCTGGGTCTCGCGCACGCGCTCCACGTCCAGGCGCGGCGCGTCCAGGCCTCGGAGGAGCGGTACCGGCTGCTCGTCGAGCGGGCGGTGGACGGGATCACCACCCATGACGCAGAGGGCCGGTTCCTCGACGCCAACCCGGCCTTCCTGGAGCTCCTCGGGCTCGACCGCGAGGAGCTCGTCGGGCGCTCGCTCGAGGAGGTGACCGTCGGTCCGCCGCTGGCGCTCTCGCCCCAGCACGCGGCGGGGATCCTCGAGGGACGGCCCGTTCGGTTCGAGCAGCAGGTCCGGACCCGCGACGGCCGGGTCCGGGTGCTCGACGTGCATGCCCGGCTGCTGCCCGACGGGCTGGTCGAGGCCGTCGAGCGGGACGTCACGGCCCAGCGCGAGATGGAGGCGCAGCTCGCGCAGGCCGCCAAGATGGAGGCCGTCGGTCAGCTCGCGGGCGGGGTTGCCCACGACTTCAACAACATCCTGACCGCGATCGGCGGCTACGCCTCGCTGGTCCGGGCCGGGCTCCCGGACGACAGCCCGCTGCTGGCCGACGTGGGCGAGATCGCCGCCGCCACCAGCCGGGCGCAGGCGCTGACCAGCCAACTGCTGGCGTTTGGCCGCCGGTCGATGCTGGAGCCCCGCCTCGTTGACGTGCGGGCCGTCGTCCTGGGCTTGGAGCGGATGCTCCGGAGCCTCATCGGCGAGGAGATCGCGCTCGAGGCGGAGATGGACGAGCACCCGGTCGTCGTGTCCGTCGACCCCGCGAGCCTGGAGCATGCGCTGGTCAACCTCGCGGTCAACGCCCGCTATGCCATGCCGGGAGGCGGCAGGCTCAGGATCCGCGTCCACAACGCGCGCGACGCCGCTCCCGGCAGCGTGACGGCCGGGTCGTGGGCCGTGATCTCCGTGGCGGACACGGGGGTCGGCATGGCCGCCGAGGTGCTCGCCCGCGCGTTCGAGCCCTTCTACACCACCCGCGAGCGCGGCCAGGGGACGGGCCTCGGCCTGGCCATGGTGGATGGCTTCATGCGCCAGTCCGGCGGTGACGTCCGGGTCGCCTCCGAGCCGGGGCGCGGCACCACGTTCTGGCTCCGGTTCCCCGCGGCCGGCGGCGAGATCGGGCCGTCTCCCGCCGCGCCCACGGTGGCCGACGAGGACGCCGGGCGGCCGGCGGCCGCGAGCACCATCCTCGTCGTGGAGGACGAGCCCGTGCTGCGGCGCTTGGCCGAGCGGGCGCTGGGGTCGGCGGGCCACCGTCTGCTCGTCGCCGCTGACGGCCAGGAGGCGCTGCGGGTCGCGGCCGGCTGTGACGGCCCGATCGACCTCCTCTTCACCGACGTCGTGATGCCCGGCCTGCGCGGCCCGGCGCTCGCCGAGGCCCTCCACGCCCAGCGCCCGGGGCTGAGGGTGCTGTTCGCGTCCGGCTACACGGAGGGAGACTTCGCCGGCTGCCATGCCTCCGGCTGCTCGGCCGGATTCCTCGCCAAGCCCTACACGCCCGCCCAGCTGCGTGCCGCGGTCGCGTCGATCCTCGGCCGCCGCTGAGCCTGCCGGGCCCCGTCCCCGGTGCTATCATCGCCCGCGCTGCGGAGAGGTCGCATAGTGGCCTAGTGCAGCGGTTTGCTAAACCGCCGAGTGGGGTAACCTGCTCCGAGGGTTCGAATCCCTCCCTCTCCGCCA
>JAKAMV010000500.1 GCA_021812735.1 Chloroflexota bacterium
TGCGCCGATGGCGACGCGCCTCGGCCGAAGCATCGACCGCACCGCCTGAGAAGGAGAGCCGCCATGGACGTC
Organism: Chloroflexota bacterium; assembly: GCA_021812735.1. The sequence goes on from JAKAMV010000500.1 coordinate 73, forward strand.
GGAGCACTCGCGGGGAGCGCCGGACTGTCTGCCGACACGGCCGCCACGGACCTCCTCACGCCATTGGGCGCGGGCACCATCGCCAAGGGCGGGGGCGACATCTCGGACGCTTTCGGACTGGGGCGGGACGACTTCTTCAAGCTGTTCCTGTCCCAGCTTGCGAACCAGGATCCCATGAACCCGGTCGGCGACAAGGACTTCATCAACCAGCTGGCCCAGTTCACGATGATCGACGCCCTCCAGGCGGTCAAGAGCGCCCTGACGGGCACGCAGCTGGCCGAGGCATCTGGCCTGATCGGACGCAGCATCCGGGGCGTGGACGTGGCGGGGGCCGCCGTTGACGGCGTCGTGGACCGCGTGGTCCAGGCGGACGGCAAGCTGGTGCTCATGATCGGCAGTCGGGCGGTGCGCCTCGACGACGTCACCGTCGTCGAGGTCGCCCAGGAGAGCCTGGGTTCGGTGGCGTGACCGTGAACGAGGCGCGAGGTGCTGCCACCGTCCAGGTCCGACTCCCAGCAGCGACCGGGCCCGGGCCTGGCACCGGAGAGCGGCCGATCACAACCGGCCCGCCCGTTTCCACCTTCGAGGACGAGCTCGCGAACGTTGCCCGGCCGGTCCACATCTCACGCCACGCCCAGAACCGGCTAGAGCGCCGAAACATCGACCTCCGCCCGGACGACCTCGCCCGCCTTCGCGGCGCGGTGGAGGCCCTCGCTCGCAAGGGCGCCCACCAGTCGGTGGTGATGCTCGACCAGCTCGCGCTCGTCGTCAACGTCCCGTCGGCCACCGTCGTGACGGCGGTCCAGCCCAGGAGCGGAAAGGAGTCCGTGTTCACGAGCATCGACAGCGTCGTCATCGCCTGACGACGACGGCAGCCCCGTCGCCGTCCCATCGGCTCGAACCCGCCATTCGTCGGACCTCCCGAAGGAGACGATCGGGTCCCGGGCCATCGATCGGGCGAGCAAGCGCTCGCCCACACGGGAGTCAGACCATGCTTCGGTCCATGTTCTCGGCGATCTCCGGCCTGCGCGGCCATCAGATCATGATGGACGTCATCGGCAACAACATCGCCAACGTCAACACGGTGGGCTACAAGTCCGGCCGGATCAGCTTCCAGGACATCCTGTCCCAGACGCTCCGCGGCGCCACCTCGCCCAACGGCGGACTGGGCAGCATCAACCCGGCTCAGATCGGACTGGGCATGACGGTTGCCGGCATCGACGTCCTGCACACCCAGGGAAACCTCCAGTCCACCGGCAAGCTCACCGACATGGCCATCCAGGGCGACGGATTCTTCATCCTCGCGGACGGTGCCCGCCAGTACTACACCCGCGACGGCGCATTCGACATCGCGATCGACGGGACGGTCGTCAATCCCGCGAGCGGGTTGAAGGTCCAGGGCTGGCAGGCGGACTCGTCCGGCGCCATCGACACGACCTCGGCGCCCGGCAGCGTCCAGATCCCGATCGGCCAGCGCACGACCGCGCTTCCGACTTCGGCTGCCGAGCTGCGCGGCAACCTCGATGCCGCGGCTGCCGTCGGCGATACCGCGACGACGACACTCACCGTGTTCGACTCGCTCGGCGTGAGCCACTCGATCAAGATCACGTTCACCAAGAGCGCGGCCAACGCGTGGGACTGGGCGGCGACGACCGATCCGACGGACACGGAGGCCTCGATCACTGCTGCCACGAGCACCGGTACGCTCACCTTCACCAGCAACGGCCTGATCGACACGGTCACCCCGACCCTCCCCACCGGTACCCTGTCGATCGACTTGGCTAACGGCGCCACGTCTCCGCTGTTGGTCGACGCGGCAGTCGATCCGCCCACCCTGGACTTCCTCCAGATGACCCAGTTCAGCGGTGCGAGCGAGCCGGTCGCGCACGCCAACGGCTTCACGTCCGGCTCCCTGGTGACCTTTGCCGTCGGCAACGGTGGCGAGATCACCGGGGTGTATTCCAACGGACAGACCGAGATCCTGGGCCAGATCGCGATGGCCAGCTTCCTCAACCCCGCGGGCCTGCTGCGCGCCGGCCAGAACACCTTCCAGACCTCCTCGGCGTCCGGCAGCCCCTCGATCGGCCGGCCCGGCCAGGGCAACCGCGGAACGGTCACCACGGGCGCACTGGAGATGTCCAACGTCGACCTCGCGACGCAGTTCACCGGGATGATCACGGCGCAGCGCGGCTTCCAGGCCAACGGCCGTGTCATCACGTCGTCCGACGAGATGCTGCAGGAGCTCGTGAACCTCAAGCGGTAGGACCTCCAGCCCGGCCGCGCCGGGCATGAACGGCGGGACGAGGGACCGGTTCGGCTGAAGCCGCCCGCTCGTCCCGCCGACACCTCCGGGGTGAGCGCCCTCTATCCCCACCATCCTCGACCACAGGCTGCCGTGCTCGCGGCCCTGGTCGTGTTCGGCCTGCGGCTGGCCACCCCAGCAGTTGCGCACGGGAACGGAATCGGCGACCTGTACGCGGCAGCCGAAGGGGCGGTACTCGAACTTCACGCGGCGTCCGGCAAGGTCGTCGGGGCGGTCGACATGTCGCCCGATCCCTCGTCAATCGCATTCAGCAACGACGGCCGGTCCCTGTACGTGGCGACCGGAGCGCGGGAAGTCGCCCGAATCGACATCCAGACCATCCAGGTCCAGGAGGTCCTGGCCATGCCCACTGAGATCACGGCGATCGCCGTGCCGCGCGGGACGACGGCAGTGGCGGCGGGCCCAGGCGGCAGGGAGCTCCTGCTGGCCGATCTCGAGAGCCGAGCGGTGCACCGGACTTCGCCGCTGCCGGGGGCTGCCGATCTCCTGGCTGCCGATCGCCGCGAGTTCCGCGCCCTGGCCGCACGCTCCGGCTCGACATGGCTGGCCGTCGTCGACGCCGCCACGGCGGCAGTGTCCATCCTCGACGTGCAGGCCCGGGTGGTGGGGCTCGCGGTGGACCGCGCCGGCGGTGCCGGGTTTGTCGTCACCGAGGCCCCGGATCAGCTGCTCCGAATCCGCCTCGACCACCCGGCGGTGCTGTGGACCGTCGGTCTTCCATCGGCGCCGACCGCAGTCACCTCGACGGCCTTCGGTCCAGTGGTGGCGGGCGCCAGCGAGTCTTGGACGACGGATGGCCTGGCCGCGAGGGCATGGTCCTCGGAGGGGGCGCCGTCCGGGGTCGTCGCCGCCAGCGACGATGGGGATTTCGTCTACCTCGGCCAGCCAAGCGGAGTCCTCGCGATCGGCCGGGGAGGCAGGATCGACCGGGTGATCGGACTTGGCTCGAGGGGCGGAGCCCATGGGCTCGCTGCCTTTCCGGCCCGCGCGTCACTTGCAACGACCGGCGCGTCAACCTCCCCGCCCGCTTCGGTCGCGATGCCCGTAACCTCGACCCTGCCCGAGCAGAGCCGGGCCTTGGCGGACCGGTCCGGCCTGTTCCTCGTGGCTGCGGCGGTGTTTCTCGTCCTGCTCGCTGCGGGCCTGGTCGTCGTCCACCGCCTCCCGCCGCGCGTGCGTGACTGACCTTCGCGGCAGACCGGGCGAGACGGCGGAGCGTCCGGTGCTCCGGCGTCCCAAGTGACGGGGAAGGCAGCGCATACGCTGCAGATCGCTGAATACGCCTGCCAATGAAGCGACCCCACAGCCGGGCCGCCGCCACTGGAGCACGCCGCGGTGCTCCATCCGGCCGGAGCAGCCGACGGCAGGGACGGCAGGCATTGGTCCCTACCCCTCCATCGGTGTCGGCCACCTCGTCGATCCCGGCCGAAATCGGAGTGCCATCGGTGTGCCGTTGATCAGGATCGGCTGGAGCCCGGCCCGATCGGGCGCGCCCTCGACGCGGCCGGTCACCCCGCTCCGGTGCCGAGTCGCTCGCGCAGCCACCGCAACTTGGCCGCATCCTGGAAGCCCTGACCACCTTCGTGGTCGTTGAAGGGGTACTCGAGGATCTCCTTGGGCCCGCCGTAGGCGTTGTACGCTGCGTAGACCGTGGAGGGCGGGCAGACGCGATCCATCAGCCCGACCGAGAACAGCGCCGGCGCGGTGGCCGACCGGCCCAGGACCGCCACGTCGAAGTACGAGAGCGTCGTCAAGGCGGCCTCGACGTGATCCCGATGCAGCTTGAGATAGCGGACGATCTCGCCGTAGGGGTCGCTGTCGGCGACCGTGATCGCCCGCGGGAAATCGCACAGGAACGGGACGTCCGGCATGGTGGCGGCGATGTCGGGAACGAGGGCCGCGACGGCGATGCTGATCCCCCCGCCCTGGCTCCCGCCGGTTACGGCGATGCGCCCGGCATCGATGGCCGGATGGGCCCGCGCCGCCTCGACCGCGCGGACGGCGTCCGCGAAGACCCGCCGGTAGTAGTACGTCCGCGGATCGAGGATCCCCTGGGTCATGAACCCCGGATGGGACGGCGCGCCGGTCGCGTCCGGATCCGGCGTCTCGCCGACCGCCCAGCTCGAACCCTGCCCCCGGGTGTCCATCACGAAGTGGGCGTACCCGGCCGCAGCCCACAGGATTCGCTCGTGAGCAAGCCCGCGGCCGCCGCCGTAGCCGAGGTACTCGACGACGGCCGGCAAGGGGGCCCGGCCGCCCTCGGGCAGATGGAGCCAGGCCCGGACGGGCGAGCCGGCAAAGCCGGCGAAGGTGGCGTCGAACGTGGCGATCACCGCGAGGCCGTTGTCGCGCCGTTCGAACGAGGCGTCCAGGTCGTGGGCGCGGGTCTCTGCCAACGTGGTCGACCAGAACGTCGCCAGGTCTGGCGGACGGACGAGGTCTGGTCCGTACGACCTGAGCTCGGCCAGCGGCAGGTCCTCGTGTGGCACTCGCGCGGTTCCTCCAGGGTGACGCGATCCAGGTGACGCACTCGCCGCACGAAACGCTGGGCGATGGCGGCACGACGCCGGGCGTCAAGCGGCGCGGCCTCTGCAACGTAGGCGGCCAGGTGCTGAACTGTCAAGCGCAGCGACCAGAGAACGTCAACTAATCGCGTCCCTCCAGTGCGTCCGGGTCAGGTCCCTTGGACAGGCGATCGGCGGCCATTGACGAGGTTGAAGGCGACTGATAGTGTGAGCTCACGGTGAGCGCACACGATCCGACCAGGGACGACGGCCGGAGGCGGGTCACTCTGGCCGACGTCGCTCGGGCGACCGGCGTTTCCGCGGCGGCGGTTTCGCTTGCGGTTCGCGGCGAGCCGGGAGTCAGTCGCGAAACTCGCGAGCGTGTCGTCGAAACGGCGCGACGGCTGGGTTACCGCGGTGTCAGCCGGTCGAGCCAGCGGCGGACTCGGCAGCTGACCATCGGGCTGATCATCAAGTCTCCCGTGGGCGACGCTCCCGAGGTGAACCGCTTCTACTCGCCGGTGATGGCCGGCATCGAGGAGATCTGCCGGATCCGCGAGGTGGATCTGCTCTTCGCCGCCATGCCCGTCGACGATGACTACTACCCGATCGAGGTCCCGCGACTCGTCACCGAGCGAGCGATGGACGGCTTGATCGTCGTCGGCGCACACCTGAGCCATGGCACGACCGCCCTGCTGGAGGACGGCCCACCGGCAGTCCTCGTCGACGCCTACGCCCAGGACGTTGCAATGGACTCGGTGGTCAGCGACAACGTCGGCGGCGCCCGCGCGGCGGTCGGCCACCTCATCGGCCAGGGCCACCGCGAGATCGCGATCGTGGGCACCAGGCCCGATTCGTTTCCGAGCATTCTCCAGCGGCGCCGTGGTTATGAGCAGGCGATCGCCGAAGCCGAGCTGCGGCCGCGCTACATCGATGTCGCGTACGCGCCCCCGGAGGCGGCAGCCAAGGTCGCCCTGGAGCACGTCCGCGCGGACCCGAGCCTCACGGCGGTATTCTGCTGCAACGACGCTGTGGCCGTTGCCCTGATCCAGGACGCGCAGCAGGCCGGTCTGGACGTGCCTGGTCGGCTGTCAGTCGTCGGCTACGACGACATCGATCTCGCCCGTTATGTGTCGCCCCAGCTGACGACGATGGCCGTCGACAAGCTGGGCATGGGCCGGCTGGCCGTCACCCTGCTGCTCCATCGCCTCGAGTTCGGCGGGGCGACAGTGACTCAGGCATTCATTCGACCCCGCCTCGTCGAGCGCTCCTCCGTGCGGGCGATCGAGCCCCGGCCGGTCGACCGCGACCCCGTCCAGGCCTGATCGCCCGCGACCGTGGGGGCCCCGCGCCGAGGTTAGCGACGCTGCCGCAGCGAGTCGAGAACCTCCGACAGGTGGCCGTAGGCCAGGCACGTGACGGTGTCGGCGGCTCCGTAGTAGATCGCCAGCCGATCGGCGTCGCGATCGACCAGGGCGGCGCAGGGGAAGACGACGTTCGGCACGTCACCGACCTGCTCGTAGCTGACCTGCGGCGAGAGGAGATAGTCGCGCCCTCGGGCGATCACCTTCCACGGCTCATCGAGGTCGAGCAGGGCCGCGCCCATCGAATAGACGAAACCGTTGCATGACGTCAGGACGCCGTGGTAGATCAGCAGCCAGCCTTCCGATGTCTCGATCGGGACCGGGCCGGCCCCGACCTTGGTCGACGCCCAGCCCCATGGCTCCGGCGCCATCACCCGGCGGTGGCGGCCCCAGTGGATAAGGTCCGGGCTCTCCGAGTAGAAGATGCTGCCGAACGGCGTGTGGCCGTTGTCGCTCGGCCGGCTCAGCATCGCGTAGCGATCGCCGATCCGTCGCGGAAAGAGCACGCCGTTGCGATTGAACGGCAGGAAGGCGTTGTCGAGCTGAGTGAACGACTGGAAGTCGCGCGTCCAGGCGACCCCGACCGTCGGGCCATGGTAGCCGCTGCACCAGGTGACGTAGAAGCGATCCTCGAGCCAGGTCACTCGCGGGTCGTAGGCGTGCTCGAAGGAAGCGTGCAGGTCGGCCACCCGATCATCGCTCGGCAGGAACACGATCGGCTCGTGATCGATCTGCCAGCTGATCCCGTCAGCGCTTCGACCGGCGTGGAGGTTCATCGTCCGCGATCGGTCGTCCACCCGAAACACCCCGGCGAAGCCGCCCTCGAACGGGACCACCGCCGAGTTGAAAATGCTGTTGGAGCGCGGCAGCAGGTCGCGAGGAATGATCGGGTTGTGCCGTGACCGCCACAGCGGGTCGGTACCGGACGCCCGCTCCTCCCATGGCATCGAAGACGATGCGGCGGCCTGGTCGCGGTTCGATCCTGGCCCGAGGGTCGTCGTCATTCGGTCGGTCCTCTCGTGGGTGGGGCAACAGGCGAAGCACGAGCGCCGGCGCTGGGGTTGCCTGACCGTATGCGCCGCCGATAGTAGCAGTTCTCAGGTTTCTAGTGTAGTTTCCAGTTGTCTATCAACTCAAACTGACTTGACAACGCGTCCGGCGCG
>JAKAMV010000501.1 GCA_021812735.1 Chloroflexota bacterium
CTCATGGGGCCGAGCGGCCATTTCTCGTACGCTCAGCAGCCGGTACGTCTGCGGAGCCTGCGCCTCGTCGCCTCCAGCGGCCGGTCCGACGGCCCGGCTCTCGACCCACGCCGCGACATGGGCGAGGGTGGCCGCACCGATCAGCACCTCGCCCGCGTGCGCCGCGCGCTGCAGCCGCCCCGCGTGCTCCACCGGAGGTCCGATCGCGAGGCTGCCCTCCGCCCCGGCCACGACCTCGCCCGTGTCGACGCCGATCGGTGCCTCGACGCCGATCTCGGCCAGTGCGGCGCGGATCTCGACGGCTGCCCGGACTGCCCGCAGAGCGTCGTCCTCGTGCACGACCGGCACGCCGAACACAGCAGTCACCGAGTCGACCACGAGTCCGTCCACGCTTCCGCCGTAGCGCTGGGCGATCAGTCGAATGCGGTGCGAGCGTTGAGCCAGCAGGGCCCGCAGCACCTCCGGATCGCGCTGCTGGCGAAGCACCGGATCGCCGATGCCGCAGCGGACGATTGTGACCAGCTTCCGCTGCTCCCGCGCCGGTGGTGGTGACGGAGCACTTCCAGGCTCCCGCTCCAGATCGTGGGCTGTCTCCTCCGGAAGCACGGCCTGACGCTGCGGATCGAGCTCGGGATCATGGCGCAGGATCCCGAGTTGCAGCCACTCCAGCTCGCTGCCCGGCTCGATCCCGAGCTCGTCGACCAGCCGGCGCCGCCCGTCCTGGTACAGGGCGAGCGCATCTGCCTGCCGCCCGGCCTGGTACAGCGCGCGCATCAGGAGCGCACGGAGGTGCTCACGCAGGGGCTCCCTCTCGACGAGCGGCTCGAGCTCGGCCACGACATCGGTGTGTCGGCCGAGGGCGAGACGAGCTTCGGCCCGTGCCTCACAGGCACTGAGGCGGAGCTCCTCGAGCCTTCCCGCCTCGGTCAGCACCGCGGGCTCGAAGGTGAGATCGGCGAGCGCGTCGCCGCGCCAGCAGGCGAGCGCCGCTGACAACGACTGGTCCGCCCGCCCTGCATCGCCTGCAGCAAGCTGCCGGCGGCCCTCGGCGAGCAGGCGCTCGAAACGCCGGGCATCCACGTGCTCGGGATCGACGGCGAGGACGTAACCGGCTCGTCTGGTAAGCAGGAGCTCCCCAGCGCCGCCTTGGCGCAGTGCCGCGCGGAGCGAGAAGATCCGCGCCTCGAGCGCGTGCGCGGCACCGGCCGGTGCTTGCTCCCAGAGCGCGTCGATCAGCGCGTCACGCGACACGAACTGGTTCGGGTGCTGCAACAGCAACGCCAGCAGCGCCCGCTCCTTGGGGCCGCCAAGCCGCAGCCGGCGGCCGTCCGTCTCGACCTCCAGTTCTCCCAGCAGGCGGAATTCCGTCGCGGTCGACGCCGATGGTTCGATCCGGATCATCCGCTGGTCGTCCCGTCTGCGGGCGCGCCAGCGCATCCGCACCAGGTTATCCGGCCAACGCTCGGTGAGCCGGCCGTGATCGCGCTGTGAGCGGCGAACCGTAGCTTCACGCCCACTGGATCCACGTCCGACTGCCCACCATGGGACAGCGGGGCGCGGAGGAGGGGATCGTACCCATGAACGACCAGGCTTCGGTTGGACAGGCCATCTCGTCGGGCGGAGGGAGAAGACCAGCCGTGCGCGTCCTCGCCGCCGGTATCGCAGCACTCGTCGTGCTCGCCGCGCTGGTCGCGCCGGTGGCAGCGGCGGGGCCGGTCCGCACCACCGGTGGCGGGTTCGATTTCACCATCCCGGCCGGATTGGTCTGCCCGTTCCCTGTCCGTTGGGTCGCCGACGACTCGAACCTGAACGTGGCCACCTATCCGGTCCAGCCGAACGGTGATCAGCTGACCCGCGAGACCGGCCACCCGTCTTCCACGCTGACCAACCTCGACACGGGCAGGACGCTCGTGATCAACGAGAGCTTCGGTCAGGAGCAGATCACCCACGCCAACGGGACCGTCGACCTGTGGATTGACGGAACCGTCATCGGAGCCGCGTTCCCCACGGACTTCGGCGGCCCGTACCTGCGGCTGTTCACCGGGCACCTGCACTGGCAGCTCGACGCCGAAAGCAACCTCCTGGCGTCCAGCTTCGACGGGGCATACACGGACCTCTGCGCCGCGCTTGCCAGCTGAGCGGCGCCGGATCGAGGCGGCCCCGGGAGACAGCGGGGAAGACCGCCCCTCCGGATCCGGGAGCACGACGCCACGGCGCGCGTAACGGAGCCCCTCGATGACCGCCAGGCCCTCGTCGCAGCCGATGATCGAGTCGAGCGCATGCCAAGTGGAGCCGGGACGCGCGATCACGATGCTCCCACCAGAGCTACTGGGTGGATTGTGCATGCCCGGGTTGGCTCAATCAACGCCCGAACCGAGGAGTTACGGGCCTGTGCCCTCAGCGGCAGGAAGGGGGTTACCTCACATGCGTCCCATTCACCGTCTCGGTCTGCTCGTCGGCCTGATCCTCGCGATCGGCGTCGTACTCCCTGCCACGGTGCTGGCCACCACGTCGGAGACAATCGACGGCACCTGGCAGGCGCAGGGGTCTGCAACCCCGACGGCAACCCTCGGTGTCTTCGCCATCCACGACAGCGGCGTTGGCGTCGCGACGAACGTCGGTTCCTACACGTTGGCCGCCTCCGAGTTCGCCAGCTTCGCCACCGGCGAGATCAGCGACGGAAGCTGGACGCTGACGACACCCGCAGGGGACACGCTCACGGCGAGCTACACCGGTTCGCTCAACTGGACAGGGCCGGCGACCATCACTTTCGACTCACCGGGGCAGATCACCGGTGGCAGCGGCCGCTTCGCGGGCGCCACCGGGACGATCGTCTTCAGTGGCACCGCCGATGTGACGACCGGCCACATCATCGGCAGCTTCGTCGCCAACCTGAACCGATAGGCACCGGGCACGTCCGGCAACCTGCCGTGCCGGTTCCGGGCGCACGGCCGTGCATCGACGATCGTCAGTTCGGCGATCACGCTCTCGGTGCAGCCGAAGGGGAGATGGACGGTCTCGTGACGCGTGCCGACGACGTGTGGTCGCGGCGCCGCGCATCGGCGGCGCCGCCCCGCACCCAGTCCCGGCGGAGGTAGGCCAGCGTGAAGCCCAGCCGGAGCATGTTGCGGTACGAGCGGTTGAGGGGCGCCGCCGGGGTCTCCGCGCTCGTCTCGGTCACCGCGTACCGACAGCCGAGTTCGCGGGCGTCCCGGAGCCGCCGCGCGAAGAGGGCGGACTGCCCACCGCGCAGTCGGTGCGAGGGGAGGGTGGCGCCCCAGCCGAGCCAGGCGATATCTCCCGCCACGCGCATGGCGGCCACGCAGACGGGGAGATCCCCATCGAAGCCCAGGTAGTGGAACCAGCCAGGCCGTCCGATCGCGGCGGGCGGGAGGTCACGCAGCTCGAGCGGCATCTCGAACGCCGTGCGTGCCACGTCCACCCAGGCGTCGGCCTGCGCAGCGCCAATCCGCTCGATGCGCAGGGGAGTGTCGGCCTCGGGGACCGACTCGAGCGGACGCCACATCTTCACCCACTCGGAGCCGGGCACGTACCCTCGTCGAGCGAGCCAGGTGCCGATCTCGAGGGGCCGGGCGGAGGGCACGACCTGCACGAGCGACTGGGCCCGGCCGAGCTCCGAGAAGAAGGACGCCGCGGCCTCCACATCGTCCTCGGAGGCTGGTCCGGCGACGCCAAGGCCGATCATCCGGTTGAAGAGACCGAGGTCGACGCAGGTCGCCGCGAACGCCGTCCCGCCGGCGATCATGCGCGTGCGCGCGCCGACAGGGTCGCCAGGTGCGCTCGCGGCGGCGTCGTACATGTCCCCCCAGGCCCCGCCTTCGGCGTGCTCCAGTGCCGCGACGATCGCGGGGTCGAGGGCGTCGGCGGCCGCCGCATCGCTCATGCGGGAGGTCCTTGGGGCAGCCGCAGCGCCCATCGAACGTCGGGCATGATGGGGATCACCCTGCCATCAGGCCCGATGCCGCGGCCTGCGACCGCTGGCTGATCGTTCATGGACACGATTCCCTGCCGACGCAGAGAGGCGCTCATGGCTCGACCCCTTGCCCCTCCAACGACAGCGAAACTCTGGCATCGGCCGGCTCCCGGTGTCCACGACCCCGACGGGTAGGTGACGGTGGCAAGGTGCCGACCCACGCCACCGTCGGGGGCGCGAGCCGCACGCTCACCGCGACCGGACATGCCGAACCCACTGCCGGGCGCACCGCGACGCACCTGCCTCCGGGCTCATCGTCGACGCGCCAGCTATCCGTAGCCGAGTGAGACAGAGCCCGTCCCGCCGGCATCTCTGACGTAGATGGCGCGCGGGGGGCGGGCCGCAGACGAGCCCGAGCGGCGCGATCGCGTCCCGGGGAGGAAGACGTGGCGCAGCACAAGACGGGAAGCCGGCGTCGGTCGTGGCTGGCGCTCCTGGTGGTCCCACTCCTCGTGGCGGGATGCGGCAGCACAGTGGCGACACCGAGCCCGTCCGCAGGATCGGCCGCCATGGCGCCGGTCGCAGCCCCCACGGTCGCGCCGAGCCTGATGGCCACCTCACGACCCGTCGCATCGGTCGCTTCAACGCCTTCGCCCTCCAGCGTGGCCTCTGTCGTCGTCGGGGCCGGCGACACGCTGTGGGCGATCGCGCAGCGGTACGACCTTACCGTCGACGAGCTGCTGGCCGTGAACCCGCAGATCACCGACCCGGGGCTCATCCGCGTGGGCGAGCGGATCGCCATCCCGGGCCGGCCATTCTCCGGGCCCGTCGTGGCCATCGTGGATGGCCTGGGTCAGGCGACCACGGAGACGACGTTCGGCGCTCCCTGGGGCCACGACATCAGCGACCAGCAGCAGGGCGGGCCCCTGTTCACCCTCGAGGGTCCCACGCGCATCAGCGAGATCGGCGCCTTCATCTACGGAGCGCCGCTCAGGGTCGAGGTCCGCCGGGCCGTGCGCGAGGGCGACGACCTGCTCCCCGATCGTTCGAAGGTGCTGGCCACGTTCGCCCTGCCGGTGTCCGCCGCGCCGGGCACGGCCACCTACGCGGCGGTGGACCCCGGCCTGGTCCTGCCCGCGGGGAGCTACTACGCGGTCTTCGCGCCGCTGGCCGGTGGCTTCGGCAGCCTCCTCGGCGGCGCGTTCTCCCCGGTCGAGTATCGGGCAGGGTCGCTCACGGTGTGGCTCAGCACCGGGGCTCGACCCACGACGCAGTACGCGGCCGTTCGAATCCTGGGCCGCCCGCTTGCGCGCCCCGAGCCGACGCCGACGGAGGTACCCGCCGCCTCGCATGGGCCAACGGCTCTGGGGACGCTCCCCGGCCGCCGCCTCTGAGCGATCTGACAACGAGTCGGCGCCCCACACAGGTCGTGCGATGGCCGGATACAGAATGGCCCCGGCCGGTCCTGGAACGGGCGACCGGGGCTCCGGTGCGCGCCCCGCAGCCGGCGGGGACCGCATCACGGTCCTCAAGCCGGCAGCGGCGGGACGAACGCGTCAGACAGGGGTGGGGACCGTCGCCTCGGCGAGTGCCTTGAAGTCCTCGAGCATCTGGCGCGTCTGCCGCTCGACCCAGCGCTTGCTCATGAGGTCCTGGATGAACTTGGGCAGGTAGCCCGGCATCTCGTAGTCGGACACGACGGTCACGAGGGTACCGTCGCCCTCCGGCTCGAAGCGGATGAAGGTGTCCATCGGGCCCATGTCGCTCCGCTCGTGGTAGAGGCGCTGAGGCACGATCTCGACGACCTTGTAGGTCGCCTTCATCTCGTGGCCCATGATGCGCATGCCGCCGACATAGGTCGTGCCGACCTGGTCCAGCGGCCCGCTGAAGTCCGAGTACTCCGCGCGCGGCATCCAGTCGGACCAGTGCGACGTGTCGAGGTAGAACGCCCAGACGTGCTCGATCGGAGCGTCGATGTGAAGGGAGTCCTCGAAGTGCTGCATGACCCACCTCCGGTGCGGGCGGGTCGGTCTCGCCAGTGGCTCCGCGCGGTCCCGGCGGCCAGGGTGTGGGCCGCGCGTCACAGCCCCCCGTGCGCCATCGAGCATCCGCGTTCGACCGGCGCGCGGGCAAGTGCCGTCGGAACCCTTCGTCCGGCCTCACACCCGTTGCGCCTGGTCGCAGTCCTGCCGGGATGTGTCCACCGTCCACGCAGGTGGCTGAACGCGCACGGGTCCACGCAACGCGAGGCCGGTCGCCGCATCTCGGGCAACGCCGGCAGTTGACGTCGCGCGCCGTATCCCGACAATGGCGCGCGTGACGGAGACGGCGTCCCCTCGCGTCCCCACGCCCGATGAGCCAGGCAACGGGTTCGGCCCCGGCCCCTCCACGGCCTCGCCCACGGTGCCCGGGGTGTCGACGGGTGGCCCCTCGGCGGTACACACGGCCACGTTCCTCTTCACCGACATCGAGGGCAGCACCCGGCTCTGGGACGACGAGCGGGACGCCATGGGACGTGCCCTAGAGGCACACGACCGGCTGCTCCGCGATGCCGTGGAACGGTCCGGCGGGACCGTGGTGAAGACGACCGGCGACGGGATGCTGGCGGTCTTCGAGCGTCCCGAGGCGGCGCTGCTGGCGGCGATCGACGCCCAGCACGCGCTCGGGCAGCACGCCTGGCCGGTGAGCGAGCCGTTGCGCGTGCGCATGGCGATCCACTCCGGCTCCGCGGAGACGCGCGACGGCGACTTCTTCGGCCCGGCGCTCAATCGGGCGGCGCGCCTGCTCTCGCTCGGGCACGGCCGGCAGGTCCTCGTCTCCAGCTCGACCGCGTCGCTGGTCGCAGATGATCTCCCGCCGGCAACGGAGCTCATTGACCTGGGCGAGCATGCGCTGCGCGACCTGGTCCGGCCCGAGCACGTGTACCAGCTGGCCGCGCCCGGCCTCGCCCGCGGCTTCCCGCCGCTGCGATCGTCGCTGCGTCCGCAGTCGAACCTCCCGGAGCAGGCGACGTCGTTCGTCGGACGCGAACGCGAGCTGGCCGACGTCGCGCGGCTGCTCGACGCCTCCCGGGTGGTGGCGCTCGTCGGCGTCGGTGGGACGGGCAAGACCCGGCTCGCGCTCCGGGCGGCCGCGGATCGGCTGGATCGGCATCCCGACGGCGCCTGGCTCGTCGAGCTCGCACCGCTCACGGATCCCGGTCTCGTGGAACAGGCGGTCGCGCGAGCGCTGCGGGTGCAGGAACTGCCGGGGCAGCCGCTCGTCGACACGCTGGTCGATTTTCTCCGCGGCAAGGAACTGCTGCTGGTGCTGGACAACTGCGAGCACCTGATCGCCGCCGCCGCGGACCTGGCGGAGCGAATGCTGACGAGCTGTCCGCGCCTGCAGCTCCTCGCGACGAGCCGCGAGCCCCTCGGACTCGCGGGCGAGGCGGTGTATGCGGTGCCGTCGCTGGGCCTCCCCGACTCTCTCGACGGGCTCGAGGGC
>JAKAMV010000502.1 GCA_021812735.1 Chloroflexota bacterium
GGGCGTGCCGGTGTCGGCGACGAAGCACACGAGGTTCCGGCGGTACTGCCGGATCGTGGAGGGGGACAGGCCGCTCGCGTCTGCGTAGCTGGCCCAGTCGATGATGAGGCGAAGCGTTCGCCTCGGGGTGGGGAGATCGGGATCGTTCATGTCCCGGACCATCGGCACCCAGAGCGCCATGGCTCACCCCCCCCCCCCCCCCCCCAAGTCGTCGGGTTTGCGAAGAAGATCAGGTCAGCAGACCGAGGAGGGGGGGCTGAACGACTCCCGTTCGCCCGTTGCGCTTCCGGCGGGGAGCAGGAAGCTCGCGATTCATCCGCATATCGCCATCCTCCAGGGAGAACAGCCTCCCGCCAAGGAGCGGGAACGTCGGTTCCCAGGACTCCGGCTCGTCGGTCAGGCCGAACAGGTAGGTGAGGCTCGCCTCGAGCGCGGCCGCGATGCCGAGCAGCGTCCTGGCGTCGGTCATGCTACCAGTCTCGACCCGTGAGATCAGGGCCTGGGTGATCGGGACCCCCAGCTCGCTCACGCGAGCCGCGAGCGCGGCCTGGGACAGATCGCGCGCGGTGCGGACCGCGAAGACGCGCTCGCCGAGGCGCTGGATCGCGCGACGGGCGTCGCGTCGGGCCCTCGCCTGCTCGATGTTGCTCGGGGTGCTGAGCGGCATGGCGCACTCCTTCCTCTAATCCCCGCCAAATCCTACGCGTGTCTGCGCGTACCCGTCAAGACAGCGACGGCCTACTTGCATTGTCGTCCACGATGCGTAGACTGCGTGTCACATGGCATCGCGTAGGCGATGGAGGGGGGATCGAGTGGCAAACAACGTACGGATGTACCGGCACCTGGACCCGCGGGACCTCAGCCTCGAGGACCTCGCGAAGCTCGCCGGGATGCCGATCACGACGCTCAGCCCGATCGAGCTGCAAAAGCGCGACGGGAGGCTGAAGACCCAGCGCAAGCTCGTGGAGGCGCTCGGGATCGAGGGAGACCTGCTGTTCCCCGACTCGCCCGTGTGGCGGCTGCGCAAGGAAGCGCGCAGTGCCTGAGGGTCTCGAGTCCGTCTCCTGGACGCGCCTTACGACCTTCACCGGCTGCTCGGAGAAGTTCCGGCTCGCCTACGTGGAGAAGCTCCGGGACCGCCGAGCGGCCAAGGGCTGGTTCATCATCGGAACGGCCGTCCACGAGACGGCGGAGTACGCCGAGCGCGAGGGCCTTCAGTACGACCTCGAGGCCGCGACCACGGACGACGGGGAGCTGCGGCTCGCCTTCGTCGCCTCGCTGAAGGAGCAGGTCCGGGCCGCCGGAGGGCCCGAGAACGTCCAGTGGGGCGGTCGCTCGTCGGAGCAGTGGCCAGACGGGGAGAACCTCGACTGGGCGATGGCCTTCGGGCCGGCCATGGTCGAGAACTACGTTCATCTGCGCCGCCAGGACGCAGAGCGGGGCCGCATCGCGGTCGCGGTCGAGTCCGCGCTGCATCCCCCGATCGCCTCCGGCCGGCGCGTGGACGCCTACCCGGACGTGGTGCTCACCGAGCCCGACGGCACGATCGTGGTCCGCGACTACAAGACCGGCTCGGGGACCTCGAGCCCGGGCCAGCTCGACCTCTACGGCTGGTCGATCCGCGAGCTCGGTCTGTTCGGGGCCGGCGACGGCGTTCCGATCCGCGGCGAGATGGCCTACCTGCGCCCGACGAAGAAGGAGCCGCGCGGCCGCGTCGTGGCCTACGACATGGCCCGGATCGACCTGATCCCCGGCCTGATCGCGCTCTTCGAGGCCGCGGTCGGCACCGGGGCCTATCTCCCCAACCCCGGTGCCTGGTGCGGGGGCTGCGACGTCCGGCAGTTCTGCACCTGGGGGAGCGCCGACACCGACGAGAGCAAGGAGGGTGCCGCATGAGCGATCCGCTCGAGATCACGGTCACGCCGATCAAGGTCGGACCCATGGAGACGATCAAGGGGCGGGACGGGGACATCAAGAAGTGGCCCGTGGTCATCCTCGAGGACGCCGCGATCGATGGCGCACTCGCGACCTACTCCGAGAAGGCCGTCGAGGACCTGAAGGGGCGTCTCGGACAGGCCGTGCTGCTCACGATCGAGGGCGGCAAGGAGTTCAACGGGGTCCCGCAGTATCGGATCACCAAGACGCCCGGCTGGGAGAAGGGTCAGGGCGGCGGGTTCCAACGGACTGGCGGCCGGAGCGTGGAGGAGCGCGCGGAGATCGCGCGCATGAATGCCCTCACCAACGCTGTCTCCCTCGTCGCGACCCTGCCGAAGGTCCCCGAGGGGGTCGAGCGGACCCTCCGAGACCACGCCGCGGAGGTCACCTACCTCGCGGGCCTGTTCGAGCACTACATCCTGGACGGCGCCTCGGCCAAGGCCGTCCCCGAGGGGACCGTTCCTGCGAGGGTCAGATAAGGATCCAGCTTGGGACCGGCCCTCGGTGCGAGTGCCCCGTGTGCGGGGACGTCTTCTCGTCCGAGAGGACGTTCGATCGCCACTGAGACGGCCCGTTCACTGAGGAGAACCGCCGCTTCTGCCTCACGCCGGCGCGTCGCGTACAGGTTGGCCTGGAGCAGCGAGAGGGCGGTGTGTGGGGGATGGCGCACGGCAGCGATCGGCAGCCCCCGAGGAGGCAGACATGATCGTCCTGAAGGGCCTCGATGCGAACGGCCGGAGCCCCTATCAGCACCACCCCTGGCCACTGCCCGAGGGTGACGCACCCGGTGCGTGGGTGGAGGCTGGGCTGCGCCCGATCGAGCTGTGCGCCAACGGCATCCACGGGTGCCTGCCGGAGCAGGTCGGCTCGCTCCCGGGCGACCGCTGGTTCGTCGCGGAGATCGAGGGCGACGTCGTGAGCGGTACTGACAAGGCCGCCGGCCGCCGTGGACGGCTCCTGCGAGAGATCCCGCCCGAGGAGATCCAGCGATTCGCCCTGGCCTGCGCCTCTCGCGCGATGCGCCACGCCTCGGGGGCCCTAGAACTTGCCGGGCTGCACGCACTGGCCGAGTCGCTGCGGCCCCACTGGCGTCTGCGGAACAGGGCCGCCGCCAAGACCGCTGCCTGGGCCGCCAAGGTCGCCGCCGGGGCCGCCGCCCGGGCGGCCGAGAAACAGTGGCAGGGGCGGTGGATCACGAAGCACTGGATCAGGGAGGCACGGTGAGCACCTGTCGATCCTGCGGCGCGGAGGTCGTGTTCGTGCCGTCCGTCAGGGGTCGCGTGACGATGATCCTCGACGCGGTGCCGGAGAAGCGCGTTGTGCTCGTCTCGGCCGCAGAGGTCGTGAGGTACGCGGATGAGATGCGCGGGCCTTTCTACGCGCGCCTGCAGGACGCCTACACCGACCACCACGCGACCTGCCCGGACGCGAAGAGCTGGCGGGGCAGGTCGCGGAAGAACCCACCGGACACTCTGTCCGATGAAACGCCGAGGCCGGCTCGGGCGCGCGGGGGGTACCCGGATGCCCAAACGGGGCCTGCGGCCGTCCTGGGGGCAATGGAGGGCGGGAATGGCCGCTAGCCTCTCGCCGCTGTTCACCTGGCGCTCCGCGATCTGCGATTCCGGCGTGGCACCCACGGCGCGGCACGTGGCGCTGACGCTATCGCTGCACATGTCCGAGCGCGGCGACTCGGCATGGCCCGCAGTCGCGACCCTCGCCGCCGAGACAGGGCTATCTGAACGCGGGGTGCAAAAGGCCTTGCGAATGCTCGAGGCCGCCGGATGGATCGAGGTCGTCCTCGGGGGGGGCCGCCGCCGGTCCTCCCGCTACCGCGCTGCGGTCCCGAAAAAGCCGCCCGCTGCGGGCGAGATTCCCCCTCATCCGCCGACAGAAAAGGGTGAACCTGGTGCACCGTTTCCCGCGAAACGGGAGGAAAAAAGGGTGAACGTGGCGACAGAAAAGGGTGAACCTGGTGCACCCAAGGACGTCATGAGGACGTCAGTAGAGCTAGAGCTTTCTTCTTCGAAGACTTCGTCTTCTCATCAGAAAGCTTGCGACCCCGCGGCGAAGGACGGCGCGGCAGAGGCTCCAGCCGACCCCTCGGAGCCCGGCCCTCCGGCTCTGCTCCGCATCGGCGTGAAGAACGCCCTCGCGCTCGCCTGGCAACGCACCACGACCCTCACGCCCGGCGCCTGGGCGCGCGTCGAGCGCGCGGCGACCGAGATCCTGCGAGTCGGAACAGGCGAGCGCACCGACCTGCCGCCAGAGGCGATCCCGGGCGGCATCGCCCGGATGCGGGAGCTGTGGGAGGTCATCCACGGGCCCGAGATCCCGTTCACGCCCCAGACCGCGTCACGCGAGTGGGGGTCGTTTCTGTCCGGCGAGATGTTCCGCGTCGCCGATGCGGCCGAGGCCGAGCGGCGCCGGCGCGAGGCCATCTCCCGGCGCATCGCCGAGAGGGGACGCTGATGGCCGAGGACTACGACTACCGCCCCGGGCGCGCTCGCGCAGCAGCCGACGCCGGCATCGCCGCAGTCGCCTCGACGTTCGGGCCCGAGTGGGAGCACCGCCTCGCGCATCTGGCGGACCTCGCCTACGACCGGACGCTTGACCTGTACCTCGACGCCGGGTGCACGAAGTCCGATGCGCTCATGTGGGCGCAGGCCGCCCAGCTCGAGGCCGCCGCGGTCCTCGCGCGGGTCCGCGGCGACCGGGGCGCGGCGATCGCGCTCGTGCAGGGGTGGGTCGACCAGGAGGCGCGCGATGCCCGCATGTTCGCGGAGATCGCCCGCCGGAGGGCCCTGGTGTCCCCGCAGGAAGGCCCGTTGCAGCCCCCTCAGCGGCACGGAGACGGCCGTTCCCCCGCGAACGGGTATCAGGCCACCACCGACCCTCCGAACGAGGCGCAAATCGCCTTAGAGGGCTTCGCGTCACATGGGGGCGAGTGATGGCAGCCGCCGATTCTGGGACGGGATGCGATGAGTGACGGGCCAATGAGTTTCGCCGAGCTGACCGGACGTCTCCGGGCCTTCGGCCGTGGCGAGAAGGGCGTCATCGACGCGGTACTGCACAGCTACGTCGCTACCTGCAAGGGGCTCCGGGAGGCCGAAGTACGGGCTGAGCGGGCTGAGGTGCGTGCCGCCTTCCTCGACGAGACGCTCGTCGATGTTCTTCCCCGGCTCGCGCGGTGCCGGGATGCGTTGCGAGAGATCGCCGACCCCCGGACCGGCGATGCTCGGCGGCAGGAGATCGCGGCCGCGCTTCTCGCGAGCGGGACGGCCTGAGGTGGCGACGCGTCGCACGCGTCGACGGCAGGCCACCGTCCGGGACGCCGACCGCGCTTTCAGCCTGTACGTGCGCACGCGGGACGGCCGCTGCCTCGGGTGTGGGTCCCGCGACAGGCTGCAGTGTGCCCACATCCAGGGCCGCGCCTACTACGGCGTGCGCTTCGACCCGGAGAACGCCGTGGCGCTCTGCTCAGGCTGCCACGTCCGCTGGACGCACGATCCAGAAGGCTGGCGGGAGTGGGTCGAGGAGAACTTTCCGGGCCGCTGGGGCGAGATCCGCACGCGCCAGCTCGCCTACGAGGCCCGGGGGGCGCGCAACGACTACGCGCGGATCGTCCGGCACTACACGGACCAGCTCAACGGGTTATTGCATGGCGCTTCGCCGGCCTCTATGATCCCGTCGAGCCAACCAGGGGGAGGCGTAGATGACTGACGAGAGCAAGGTGGTCGAGCGGGAGCTCGACCGGGACATCGACCTGTCGGTCCAGGTGGCCGACCCGCCGGTCGTTGGGCGCCTCCCGGGAGTCATCGACCCGATCACGGAGGACTTCCAGCGGGCCACCGAGGCGAGCGTCCTCGAGCAGGGCCTCCGGCAGCTCGTGACGCAGCTTGCGAACACCAAGATCCAGCACCGCCTCGCGCTCGCCGGCGCCCTCCCGGCTGTCCAGGCACCCCCGGGCAAGCAGCTTGGCGCCGCCGAGCGCGGCGCGCACCATCCCGCGCAGATCCTGAAGCGCCTGCGCCTGGAAGAGGCGCAGGTCGAGGTCGCCCGCGAGATGCTCCGGGAGATCCGCGCCGCGGGCAAGCCGGCCGAGGTCAAGACGCCCTCGCGCCTCGTCGTCCCGTGAGCTATGCGGCCGTCGTCGATCGCATCGTCGAGGGCTGGTACTGGTCGGAGCCGCTCGGCACCTTCGTGGAGTCGGGGCGTCAGTGGGTCAACGTCCGCTCTCGCGTGGAGGAGACGGGCGAGGTCGGCTCGGACGACCATCTCGAGATGATCGACGTCGACCGCGCGATCACGCAGCTCCGCTTCGCCGGCCGGAGCTTCCCGCGTGCCCGGATGGCCGCCGTCATGGCGTTGCTCACCCGAGACGGGATGGACTCCACCGAGATCTCCGAGGCCTTCCGGGGGATGCGCGTGAGCCCTGGCAGGTCGCTGGACGACGCGAAGCGCTTCCTGACCCGCTACCTGAACGGCCAGGAGCCCTGGGAAGCCGCGAAGGACGTCTTCGCGGGCCACGCACCCTCCCGGGCGCGGTCCTGATGATGCAGAAGTGTGAGGTGGCCGGGTGCCCGCAGTGGACGCTGAGCGCGGAGTCGCGGTGCTACTACCACGACAAGCAGTCCCTTCCGATGGTCCAGCCGCATCGCGGGATCGTCCCCACCTCGGTCGACGAGAAGCTCGACCTGTACGACCTCATCGGCCGCCTCTCACGGCGGAGCAGGTCGACGGCTGGCGCCTCCTGCTGATCGCGGTCCTGTGGCCCGCGCGGTATCAGCGAGAGCGGGCGAAGATGCTTGACAGCCGTCTCCATACTGGATGGTGAGGCGCCCTGTCCCTGAAAGGCAAGAAGCCCCCCACCGGGATCCCCCGGCAGGGGGCTCTTGCGTTCACACGTAGTAGGCGTCGATCTCCTTCTGGAGCTTGCGAGCATCGAGGCGGAACGCCGCCGCGAGCAGCCGGACGGCCCATCGCTGCGGCCGCCGGCCGTGCTCCCAGCGCCACACCGTCTCCCGAGCCACCATTACGCGCTCGGCGAGCTCGGCCTGCGTCCACCGTCGCTTCTCGCGAAGCGCGCGGATCGGGTTGTCGTTCATCGTCCCTCCGGGATCCGGGGCAGCTTGTCCTCCGCGTGTGCCTCGTCGGCCAGCTCTCCGAGCTTCCCGACGCCGAGTGCCACGAGCACCCCGACGAGCAGAACCCCGTAGGCGCCGACGACGCCGATGATGATGCCCAGGAGCATGTCAGCCCTCCTCGTCGCCGAGCTGGCGCTGGCGCTCCCAGCCGGGCTGCCAGAGCGGGTCACGGACGAAGGTCCGCTGGCGCCCGTCCTCTTCGTACCGCGTCAGCGTGGCCGGTCCTCGGCGACCGCCGTAGGGCTTCGCATCGGTCAGGTCGATCTCTGCGAGAACGTTCATTGACCCTCCTTTCCCGGGCCCCTGTGGCCCAGCCAACCGCCCCAGCGGGACGGTTG
>JAKAMV010000503.1 GCA_021812735.1 Chloroflexota bacterium
CGAGGAAGAAGTTCCGCCAGATCGACATCATCGGGACCGTGGCGAGGTCCTGGAACACGGTCGCGATGCCGTGTGCGCGGGCCTCGCGGGGGCCCGAGAACCGGATGGGCTTGCCGTCGACGAGGATCTCTCCCTCGTCGGGCTGGAACACGCCCGACAGCATCTTGATCAGCGACGACTTGCCGGCGCCGTTGTCGCCCAGCACGCAGGTCACCTCTCCGGCATGGACCTGGAGCGAGACGTCGTGGAGCGCGATCACGCTGCCGTAGTACTTGCTGACGTGGCGAGCCTCGAGCAGCGGGGCGCCCGCGGGGGCGGGCTGCGCGGGCGTGCTGGCGGCGGGAGCGCGGTTCCCGGTCATCGACGTGCCCTCTGAGCCTGGCGGAACGTCACGGCGTTCACGATCACCCCGAACAGCAGCAGGATCCCCAGGAAGGCGAACCCCCACTGGCTCGGCCAGCGGGCGTAGATGACCCCCTGCAGCGCCATCCCGATGATGGCGGCGCCGATCGACGAGCCGATCACCGACCCGTACCCGCCCGTCAGCAGGCAGCCGCCGACGACCGCCGCGACGATGTAGTACAGCTCGTAGCCGGTGCCCTGCTCGGAGACGGCGGACATCCCGGCGGTGAACTGGATCGTGCCGACCAGCCAGGCGGCGAGCGCGGTGGCGACGAACAGCATGATCTTGGTCGCCCCGACCGGGACGCCGACGTTGCGGGCGGCATTGGGCTCGCCGCCGGCCGCGAAGATCCAGTTGCCGAAGCTGGTCCGCGAGAGGACGAGCATCCCCAGGAGGGTCACCCCGAGCCACCAGAACAGGGCCAGCGGGAAGGCCGGGCTGGCCCCGACCGAGCCGCCGAAGACGGCCTTGGCGAGGTCGCTGCCCGCCGGCGGGTTGAGCACCGTCACGACGGTGCTGTTGGCGTTGAGCGCCTCCACCAGACCCACTGAGGTGCCCCGCAGGACGAAGAACGTGGCCAGCGTGACGATGAAGCTGGGCAGCTTGGTCTTCACGACCAGGAAGCCGTTGAACAGGCCCACGAGGACAGCGAACACGGCCGACAGCGCGATGCACACCCAGAGGTTCCAGCCGAACCCGTTGGCCAGCAGCCCGATGACGATCGCGCACGATCCGGTCAGCACGCCGGCCGACAGGTCGAACTCTCCCCCGATCATCAGGAGGCCAACCGGGACGGCCATGATCCCGAACTGCCATGCCTGGGTCAGCCAGCCCACGAAGCCGGCCTGCGAGAGCCAGAGCGGGCTCGACGTGGGATTGAGGGCGAAGATCAGGAAGATGGCGACCGCGGCGAGGGCGGCGCCCACCTCCGGCCTCCGGAAGATCCGGGTCACGGCTCGCGCCGCGACCACCCGTTCAGTCTGGTCCGCCGTCTCCGCCGGGCTCGTCGGGTTGGGCACGTCCATGGCGCAGTCGCCGACCTCCTGTTGATGCCTGCCGCTCCGGGCCGGGACCGGCCCGGAGCGGCATGGGGTGTCGCGCCGGGGGCGCGGTGGATCAGGACTCGCCCGCGGCGGCTCCGGCCTCCACGTTCGAGATGTTGGACTTGTCCACCAGGAGCGGGCCCGTCGCGACGGTGGTGCCGCCGCCGACGCTCGCTCCGTAGTGCGCCTTGTACAGCTGGAGGAAGATCACCGGCAGGTAGCCCTGCAGGTACTGCTGCTGGTCGACGATGAAGTCGAGCGTGCCGGCCTTGACCGCCGAGATGCCCCAGCTGTTGAGGTCGAACGTCGCCAGCTTGATCTTGCTGCCGCTTGGGAGAGCCGCTTGGACGCCCTGGGCGATCGCGTTGTTGAGGGTCATGACGGCGTTGATCCCCGGGTGGGCCTGGAGGTACGCGATGACCTGCTGGGCCGACGCACTCGGGTTGGACGCCGCGTTGGCGACGCTGAGGGTCAACTCGGTGCACGCCGGGCCTGTCGCCGGGGCGTCGTTCGTCGAGCAGGTGGAGCCGGTGCCCAGCGCCTGCGCGATGCCGTTGCAGCGGTCGAGCAGGTTCTGGCCACTCTGGTGGATCACGCACAGGACGTTGGTCGCGTTCTCGGCCATGAACCTGGCGCCAGCCTGCTTGCCCGCGAGCGACTCCGGCTGGCCGACGCACGTCATGGCGCCGGAGGCGGCGATATCGGCATCGTCGCAGCCGGCGTTGAGCAGGACGACCGGAATGCCGGCCTTGACGGCGCCCGCGAGGGTCGGGTTCATCAGGCTCGGGTTGTGGTCGGAGACGGCGATGCCGTCGACCTTCTGGTTGATGGCGTCGGTGATCTGCTGATTCTCGGCGTTGTCGTCAGGCTGCGCCTGGCCCTGCTGCTGCGATCCGTAGACCTCGCTCAGCGTGCAGCCCGTGGCCGCGGCAGCGTCCTTGGCGCCCTTGTACACGACGCTCCAGAAGCTGCCGTTGTCGCCGTGGGTGATGACCGCGAACTTGTACGGGCACGAGGCCGCCGAGCCGCCAGAGCTCGCGGACCCGCTTGCCGAGGGCGCGGTGGTGGGCGTGCTGCTGCCGCACGCAGCGACCACGAGCGCCGACACCACTGCCAGCGCCGCCAGAGTTCGTCTCATTCGCGTGGGTCCTCCTGTTGCGTTCCTTGATGGCCGCATGGCCACCGTCGATCGTCCGTGTGCGCCACCGGCGGAAGCTTCCAGCTCGTGCCGGGGCTCACATGGCCTTCGCGGATTGAGAGTGCTTCCACCTCCTAGCGTTGCCCGCCAGCGCCGGCCGCCGTCCTCCTGTCGAGGGGAGCGGCTTGGCGCGGGCGCCGCGGGGAAGCTGCAGGCGCTGCGGATGGGGCAGGCACCACGGGAGTCCGGGTCGGAGAACAACCGGTTTTCCACATACAGCTGCTTCACCCGCCAGTCTCCCTCCATCCGCGATTCCTCGCACGCGAGAACGATTACAGCCAGAGACCCCACCGTTAGGCCCCACCCAGCGTCGCGCTCACAAGCGCCGAACCGCCTCGTCCATGGAAACCGACTTCAACCGGTGTCACTCGAGGATCGACGTGGTCCGGCCATCGCCCGGCGGGTACGGGATCCGCTACGCTGCCGCCGTGGATTCGATCTACGACCTCGCGCAGCGGGCTGGGGTATCGCCGTCGACCGTGTCGAAGGCGTTGCGAGACGACCCTCGGATCAGCGCTGCCACGAGGGCGCGCATCAAGGCCCTCGCGGCCGAGGCTGGCTTCACGCCAAGCACGGCCGCCCAGAGCCTGACCACGCGACGGACGATGACGATCGGGGTGATCGTCCGCGACTACGCCGACCCCTACAACGGCCTGCTCGTCCGCGGCATCGAATCCACTGCCCTGCGAGACGGGTACCAGCTCCTGGTCGCGAGCACCCACGAGGCGGCCCTGCGAGAGCTCGACATCGCCCGCCTGTTCCGGCAGCGTCGCGTGGACGGGATGATCATCGTCGCCTCACACGCCGACGAGCACCATGCCCAGCTCGACCCCAGCGTGCCGGTCGTGTTCGTGGCGGACCACCCCGAGTTCGTCCCGAGCCGCCCGAATGCCGGGCTGGTGACGTTCGACGAGACGGCTGCGGCGCAGATCGCGACCCGCCACCTGCTCGGGCTGGGCCACCGCCGGATCGCCTATGTGGGCGTCGAGCGCGCCCTCGTCTCCAACGCGAACCGGATGCAGGGCTACGCGGCCGCGATGGAGGCCGCGGGCCTCGACATCGACCGGCGACTCGTCGTGACGAGCACGCGGCGCGATTCCGCGGAGGCCGGCGCGGAGGGCGTCGGGCTCGTGCTCCCCGGACAGCCCACCGGGATCTTCTTCTACAACGACCTCGCGGCCATCGGCGGCCTGCGGGCGCTGCTCGACCAGGGCGTGCGCGTTCCCGAGGATGTGAGCGTCGTCGGGTTCGATGATCTCGAGATCTCGGCCCTGGTGACCCCCCCGCTCACCACCATGTCGCAGCCCCGACTCGAGATGGGGCGCATCGCCACGGCAGCGCTCCTCGCGATGATCCGCGGCGAGGCCCAGAACGTCCGAGTGAACACCGCGTGCACCCTCATCGTGCGGAGGTCCACCGCGACGCCCGCAGGATAGGGCGGGCGGGACATCGCTCGATCCGCCGACGCCGCGTGCCGGGGCGCGCAGGTCCAGAGGCCCGCGTCACCAGCCCACGCGCCCGGGCCGCTGCCGGGCGGCGGCGGACGCGCTGGGGCGGGCTCAGGCCTCGAGCTCGCCCGCGCGGTGCGCCGTCAGGAACTCCATCGCGAACATGTCGACACCGGTGAGCACGTCGGCGGCCATCCGGAACGGCTTGGCGTCGCGGTCCATCGACCGGACGCGCTCCGGGCTGACCACGTTGGGGTCGACGATGCCGGAGTCCACGCCGGCGTCCATCGCGAGCGCGAGGAACACGTCGTTGACGAGCCTGCGGTTCGGGAGGCCGAAGGACACGTTCGACAGGCCGCCGGTCAGGCGCACCTCCGGCCCGTGCCCGGCGCGGAACGCCCGCACCGCGCCCAGGAAGCTCTTGCCCGCCTCGCTGTCCACGCCCACCGGGAGGACCAGCATGTCCACGTGGCAGTCGGCGGGGGCGATCCCCCGCTCCGCCGCCGCGGTGTAGATCGCCTCGGCGTTGGCGACGCGCCCCTCGACGGTGCCGGGCAGTCCCCCGACGCCGGCCGCGGAGAGGACCACCGCGGCGCCGTTGGCCGCCGCGAGGTCGAGGGCCTCGGGGCGCTCGGCGGACGCGGAGTTGAGCATCAGCGGGCCCCTCGGGCGCGTGGACGCCCGGAACCCGGCCTCGAGCACCGGCATCGAGCTGCTGTCGAGCGAGAGCGGCACGCCGGCGGCGCCCTCGAGCAGCCCGACCAGCCACTCCATCGCCGCCACGCGGACGCCCTCGTCGGGGCTGATCTCGTCCACGTTCACGTCGAGCCAGCGGGCGCCGTTGCGCTCCTGGCGCAGCGCCGCCGCGACGAGGTAGTCGCGCCCGTCCCGAGCGGCCTCCGGCGACACCTCGCCGGTCAGCCTCGGCTCGAGCACCCGGTCCCCGCCTAGGCCAAGCAGCAGCGCGTTGCGGATGTGCTTGACCTTGTTCTTGGCGAAGTCGGTCGAGTCCGCCACCGGCGCCGCGATCGGGCAGGTCCGGTCGGCGCCGGTCGAGGCGTTCCTGAACGCGACGACCTCGACGCCGCCCACGGTCACGACGTTCTTGCCCTGGCGGGCGAAGCTGCGCGTGGCGTGGATGTTCTCGCCGATGATCGTGAACGGGATGCGCTCGGCCGGGGTCATGCGGGTCTCCTGATCGAGGGTGGCGGCTCAGCTCGTGCATCCGGCGAGCGGGACGACCCGACGGCTCCAGGTTCCAGGCAATCCGCAGGCCCTGTGATGGCCCGGCGCTTCGGCCGGCACCGCGTCAGGGTCGCGTGATCCGCGCAGATCTCACTCTAGCGGGCCTTCGATCGCCGGCGCAGGGCGTCCGGGACAGGCGCCGGACGCGGGCCGACCGGGCCGCCCGCCTCGTCGTCAGGGGGCCCCGGGCGCCTCGTCGAACCCCACCGTCGTCTCGAAGTGGAGGTCCTCGCCACGCGACACGAAGAGGCCCCAGCTGAGGGGCTTGTCGTCGAAGCCGAAGAACAGGTGCTCGAGCACGAACGCCGGGTGCCCAAGTTCCGAGCCCAGCTGGCGTGCCTCCTCGCCCCGCAGCGCCGAGGCGTACAGCCTCAGGCGGCCGCGCTTCGGCCCGACGCCCATCCGGCCCTCGAAGAGATCGCGCAGGCCCGCCACCCCGAGCTCGGCGTCCACGTCCGGATGGCCGGGGTCGGCGATCCTCCACTGGCGGTGGTAGAGCCTCGGCTCGGCCCCCCTCAGCAGCAGCCGGCGGATCATCGTCACCGGCGTCCCGGGAGCGACCCCCAGCATGGCGGAGGGCCGTCCGCTGGCCGGCACGAGGCGCGTCGCCAGGACCCGGATGTTGGTCTCCGGGTCGGCCAGGAGGGCGTGGAGCGAGCGGAGGTCGAACGCCGCGGCCTGGATGGTCGCCGCCTCGACGAACGTGCCGCGGCCGGGGACCGTGCTCACGGCCCGCTCGTCGAGCAGCACCTTGATGGCCCGCCGGACCGTCATCGGGCTCAGCCCGTAGGTCATGACGAGCTCGGTCTCGGTGGGCAGGCGGTCACCGGCCTGGAACTCGCCCCGCACGATCCGCGCGCGGAGGATGCCGGCCAGCTGGGCGTACGCGGGCTCGAAGGAGTCACGAGCGATCCGCGGTGCGCCGGGGGCGGCGGGCAGGGACGCCACACCGCCTCCGGTTGCGCCGGGCCGCGCGCGTCTACCCGCCATGGCCGGTGTTCCCCGATTCCGTGGTCCGAACGACCCTCATGCAGTGCCTCGCTTTACCCTATACCTATAGGGTAACATCGTTCTGAAGTTGCCTGATCGCCGCGCAGAAGACGCCGTTCGCGCGCGGTGGCAGCCAGGGGCTGCCGAGCTGGAGAGGTTCGACCGTGACGACAGTCCCGACGCGTGCCCGGATGCCCCGCGCATGACCGGCCTGATGGACGAGGGCCCGCGCCTGCTGCGGGGCGGTCCCGTGGCGACGGCCATCCGGGAGCAGGTGGCGGCAGACGTGGCGGCCTTCCGGTCCGAGTTCGGGCACCAGCCGGCGCTCGCGGTGCTCGTCGTCGGCGCGGACGCACCGTCCCTCGTCTACCTCCACAAGATCCTCGACGGCTGTCGCCTGGTGGGGATCGGCGACAGGCTGGTCGAGCTCCCCGCCGAGTCGACCGAGGCCGACGTGAGCGCGGCCCTGGTCGAGCTCCAGTCGGACCCCGCGATCGCCGGGATCATCGTCCAGCAGCCGCTGCCCAAGGGCATCGGCCTGCGCGCGGTCATCGACACCCTCGACCCGGCCCGCGACATCGACGGCATCCACCCGCTCAACGCCGGGCTCCTCTCGCTCGGGTACGACGGGTTCCTGCCGGCCACCGCGCACGCCAGCGTCGAGATCCTCAAGCACAGCGGGATCGAGCTCACGGGCAGGCACTGCGTGGTCGTCGGCCGCTCCAACGTGATCGGCAAGCCGGCGGCGCTGCTGATGCTGCGCGAGAACGCGACCGTCACGGTGTGCCACAGCAAGACGCAGGACCTGACATCCATCCTGCGGACGGCCGACATCGTCATCGTGGCCATCGGGAAGGCCAACCACATCACCGGCGACATGCTCAAGCCCGGCGCCGTGGTCGTGGACGTCGGCATCAACGTGGTGGACGGGAAGCTCGTCGGCGACGTCCACTTCGAGACTGCGGCGCGCGTGGCGTCCGCGATCACGCCGGTCCCCGGCGGTGTCGGGCCGCTCACCAACGCGATCCTGCTCACGCACCTGGTCCAGGCCGCCCGCGCGAAGGCCACGGGCAGCATCCCGCTCG
>JAKAMV010000015.1 GCA_021812735.1 Chloroflexota bacterium
TCCCTCGGCGATCAGCTTCGCGAACGCCTCACGCTTGGCATAGTCCGGCTTCGGTCCTCGACGGCCCATCGCAACTCCCCAACTTCATGGGTGTTGCGACGCTCGCCAGATTCCGCCTGATCGAGGTGGGGCCAGTTGACATGATCATTCCCAACGGGCGCCCCTCGGCCGGGCCGGGCCCATCTTCCGGCCACCACCGAGATGTTAGCTGGTCGTACCCAGAGGGTGGCCTCGTGAGCCAGCGGTCGAGCCCTTGCGACTCCGCTCTCGTGGCACACGCCAAACGAGTGGGGCTCAAAGACGGGCAGCGACCCGTCCGGAAGCTTCCCGTGCCATGGCGCCAAACCTCGCGAGCTGCTTCTCGTCCATTCGAGCAGCTGGCCCCGAGATGCTGATGGCGCCGACAACCTGGTTACGGACAACGATCGCCGCAGCGACACAGGCCACGCCGATCGCCGCCTCCTCCATGTCGATGGCGAACCCTGCCTCTCGTACGGCATCGAGCCTGGCATTCAGCTCCGGCCAGGTGCACGGGGTTCGCGACGTGAACCGCTCGTAGGGCTCCGGTCCGAGGACGGTCGCCAAGCGCGCCGGGTCGAGGCGGACGGCCACTGCCTTGCCGAGTGCCGTCGCGTGGATTGGCACCGAGGTCCCGGGCACCTCAGCCATGCGGAACGGCGAGGGGCTTTCGAGGATCTCGACATAGACCAGCCGGTTGTCCCGCAGGAGCGCGAGGTTCACCGTCTCGCCGGTATCTCGGCGGATCTGCTCGAGGAACGGCATGGAGAGGGTACGAACGTCCAGCTGTCCCAGGAGCTGACTTGCCCAGCGGACAGCCTCGAGGCCCGCTCGGTAGCCCCCCTCCGGCAGACGCTCGACAAGAGAAGCCCCCTCGAGCGTGGCTAGCAGCCGGTAGGCGGTGCTCTTGGACACGCCGGCGACCTCGGCTGCCTCGCTCAAGGCGAGCACGTCGCGCCCCGCGATCGCACCCAGGATGGACAGGGCGTTGGAGACCGCCTCGATCGTGTACCGCTCCGCTCGCTGCTGCCGGCTCAGCGGGTCGCCGTTCGGAACCAAGGTGCCTCCTGTTGAAGTTGGCGCAAGCGTACGGGAGGGTTGGCGGACGGTCAATGACCCAACGACCCCGGCCAGCTTCAATTCATCCTCCCCTTGCGCAATGACCTTGACAGCCTCTGATCGCGAGTCGTACGCTCCAGTCTGGTTTCTGTTGAGGACACATCAGGTCCACGGTACGAAACACGTGCCGGGCAATCGTCGATCCCACCGCGTGGATGCCACCAGTGGAAGCGACGCACAGATGGGTAGCACTGGAGAAGGAGACACATGCGGAGGTCGGGATCCCTCGCCTTCCTGATTAGCGTCGTTGTCGCCGCCCAGGCCTGTTCCTCCGGCGGGACGCCGAGCGCCCCTGCGTCAGCTTCCGGTTCTGCCGCCACGACGTCGGCCGCGCCATCGGCTGCCGCCGAACCGGTGACGATCACGCTCCTGGAGCACATGCAGCTCCAGATCGACACCGAGAAGAAGCTAATCCCCCTGTTCGAGGCCGCCGAGGCCAAGGCGGGCAAGAACGTCACGGTCAAGCTCATCGAGGACGTCCTCCCCGACGACCAGTTCCAGACCCTGCTCACCACGGAGTTCAAGGCGGGCACCGCGCCCGACATCACCTCGTACATCCCGGCGTGGGTGCCTGACTTCGCAGCGGCCGGCTATCTGCTCGACCTGACGGGCCGCCTCGCAGCCTGGCCGGATTGGACGCAGCATTTCTACTCGATCCTGCGCGACCGCACGGTCGAGGCCGACGGCAAGTCCTATTCTGTGCCTCGAGGCGGCTCGGTCATCCAGCTCTTCTACCGCAAGGATCTCCTCGACAAGTGGGGCATCTCGACCGCCCAGCCAGCGTCGTGGCAGGACTTCGTTGATCGGATGAATCAGATCAAGGCCAAGAACGGCAACAACCCGCCATTCGTCATGCCGCTTGGCAGCCAATGGGGTGCCTACTTCGATGAGGGCTCGATCAATGTGTTCAGCGGCGCAGGAGCGACGCTGTACGACCTGAGCACCAAGAAGTGGGTCGTTAAGAGCGCAGCCATCTCGGCGGCCTTCGGGTACATGGAGACCCTCATCAAGGATGGGCTCGTCCCGACACAAGACTTGCTGAGCCCGAACCCGTGGCAGCCCACCAAGTACGTCAAGTTCCCGGCGGGCGACCTCCAGGTCTCGACCTCAGGCGCATGGGCATGGGTGTATGACTGGGGGCCGAACGGTGCCGCACCCATCCCGGATCTGTTCAACAAGGTCGCGACCTGGGAGTTCCCCTCGCAGAGCGGTTCGCCGTTCGTCTACGCAGCGGAGGACTGGCGCTGGACGATCTCAGCGCAGACCAAGCATCCGGATGAGGTGTTCGACTTCCTCAAGTTCATGGAGACGGGAACGGCACTGGCCATGGACAACACCTCGGTCGGTGACCCCGCGCCGCGCGACGATCAGCAGACTGTCGCGCCCTACAGCAACTACCCGTACCTCATCGCCGCGGAGAAGTTGATCCCGAGTGGCAAGTCGTTCGTGCCGCAGCTTGGCGCGGGCAAGTACGGCGATGCCCTGGGGGCGGCCGAGGACGACCTGCTCAGCGGCAAGGTGACGGCCGACCAGGCCGCGGCCGAGTTCCAGGCCGCGGCCACGCAGTCGCTTGGCGCCGACCAAGTCGAGGTCGCACCCTGAACTCCGACCAGCAGATGAGCCCCGTGGCGGCCGAGCGTCCAGCCCGGATGCCGTGGGGCTCATCATGGCCCCCGATCCTTGATCGGTGAGTCTGTGCTGACGGTTGTGGTCCGACGGGGGCCGAAGCCTGGGTTAGGGCGATGATCGCGCAGCCAATCAAGCGAGGCGCTCAGCGTTGGTTCGTGGCTGCGCTGCTCGCGCCGGCGCTCGTCCTCGTCGGCATCTTCGTCATCGGGCCCATTTTCATCTCGGTCATCCTCAGCGTGACAAACGAGGCCCTCACCGGCCCGGCCGCGAAGTCGTCGCATTTCGTCGGCCTGGACAACTACGCCCGCCTCCTGTCCGACGGCGCCTTCATCGCTTCGATGGGCCGGTCGCTGGTGTTCGTGCTCTTCTCCGCAATCATCGGCCAGTTCCTCCTGGGACTGGCCGCCGCCCTCGCCCTCGCCCGGAAAGGGCTCGTCGGGAAGGGGCTGTTCGGCGCAGCGATTCTGCTGCCGCTCGTCGTCCCCGAGACGGTCGCCGCCCTTGCCTGGGCGAGCATGCTCGCACCGGGCACCCTCGGGACGCTCAATCGGCTGGTCGGCGTTGTCGGCATGAGCCCCATCGCCTGGCTCACCGCGAACCCCATGCTGTCGATCGTCATCATCAACATCTGGCGAGGCGTCGCGTTCGCGATGATTCTCTTCGCGGCCGCAATCGAGGGGATCTCGCGTGAGGTGACCGAGGCGGCGATGGTCGACGGGGCATCGCCTCGACAGCAGGTCACGCTAGTCACGCTCCCGCTCATCAAGCATGCCGTTCTGCTGTACATCCTGCTCACCACGATCGATACGTTCGGGGTGTTCGGGTTGATCTACTTCCTCACCCGTGGTGGGCCCGGTGGCGAGACGACAGTCGCCTCCATCTACATCTACCAGCAGGCGTTCAAGTACTTCGAGGTCGGACTCGGGAGTGCGGCATCCGTGATCCTGCTCGCCGTGGTCCTCGCCTTCGGGCTGGTCTATGTTCGCTCGCTCCGAGCCCAGATCTGACGTGCTAGACGGGGCCGCTCGTCACAACGTCGGGCGACGCCGATTCCGATGGCGCGGGTGGGGAGGACCAATCGGGTACGCGTTCCTCATCCTCCTTGCGCTGTTCTGCCTCGTCCCGTTCACTTGGATCATCACGGCCTCCGTGGATCCCCACGCCGGTCTGTTCATCAGCCTCCCGAGCTCGATCAGTCTTGCCAACTTCGCGCGGTTCGTGTCCGACCCGGTCTTCGCGCGCTACGTCCTCAACAGCCTGATCATGGCAGGCGGCGCCACCGCGCTGACCATCGGAACCTGCACGCTCGGGGGCTACGCGCTGAGCCGCTTCGCGTTCCGGGGCCGCCGGGTGCTGATGTTCGGGGTCTTGCTGAGCCGGACGATCCCCGTGACCGCGACGATCACTCCCCTGTACCAGATCGTCCTCGCG
Organism: Chloroflexota bacterium; assembly: GCA_021812735.1. Next base: position 4,198 of record JAKAMV010000015.1, read on the forward strand.
CTCGGACTCACGGACAGCTACGTCGGGATGATCCTCGTTCTCGCAGCCCAGCAGATCCCACTCGCCCTGTGGATGATGAAGGGCTTCTTCGACACGGTGCCGGGGGAGCTTGAAGAAGCCGCCTGGATCGATGGCGCGACGCGCCTCCACGGGGTCCTGCGGATCGTCCTCCCCCTCGCTGCTGCCGGAGCCGGTGCGGCGGCTCTCTTCGCGTTCATCGGGGCCTGGAGCGACTTCCTGACGCCACTCGTGCTCATCCAGTCGCCGGACCTCTATCCGATCTCGGTCGGCCTATTCCAGGCGTACATCGGCCGGAACCTCATGGATTGGGGCCTGCTGACAGCGATCTCGGTCGTCTACATGGTTCCGACGATCATCTTCTACCTCATCGTTCGGCGGTACCTGCTCCGAGCGACCGTGGTGGGTGCGCTGCAGGGCACCTGATATGGCCCGCTACCCCGTCAAGTCGGGGTAGCGGGGCATGGCCGCGACCAGGTTCCTGGCGACGGTCGGTCACTCTGGATCGGCTGTGCCGTTGCCGCATGACAGGGAGTCGGACGTCGAGCTGCCTCGGACTTGGGGCGGGAGCCGGGATCGCATAGAATGGTCGAGGATTTCCGGCGCTGCTGTCCCACTCGGCATGCCGGGGGCGAGGGACGGCGCGACGATCGTGCACTCGACGCCCGGCGCCCGCCTTGTGGCCGAAGGCCATTGGGGATGGCCGCTCGTGCGTGGCGTGCCCTGCAGTCCCCGAGGTCAGAGGATGTCGAAGTGGTCGAGCGCGTCGAGGACGGACGATCCGCCCGCGACGGCCGCCCGGAACATTGACTCGGTCGATGCCTTCTCCAGGGCTCGGTCGATCACCTCACGCTGGACGCCCCGCGGCACGACGACGACTCCATCGCGATCCCCCACGATCAGGTCACCCCGGGCGATCGTCACCCCCGCGATGGTGACTGGGAGGCCATGGCCGACAACCTCGGCACGACCGTTGATGTCGATAGGGGTGGTGCCGCGGGCATAGACCGGGAAGCCGAGCCGCTCGACCTGCTCGCGGTCGCGGATCAGGCCATCGGTCAGGAAGCCGACCGCACCTGCGGCGCGGGCAGCCATCGAGACGACCTCGCCCCAGGCTGCGTAAGCATCGGATCGAGACGTGCCGAACACGTAGACCTCATCCGGCCCGATCGATTCGAGGGCTCGTCGGAGTCCGACATACGGGACCTCAGGCACCCCGTCCACGGGCTCCGCCGTCACGGTGAAGGCACGGCCGATGAGCACCACGCTTCCGGCCAGGCAGGTGATGTCCGCACTCAGCGTCTGGGCCCGTAGCCCCACGGCATCGAGTGCATCAGAGACCAGGGCGCTCCGGAGGACCGTGCGCAGGGTCGCCAGCTCGGTCGCCTCGAGCCGTGTGGCGCCCATCGGTTGTCGATGCATGCGGGGACTCCTGAAGCGAGGCTGACGTCCGTGGGTCGAGGTCACGGTCTCGCGTTGGACCTGGGGCACGACCACGGGTCGGCAGTCCGCGACGCTCGTCGGTGTCTGTGACTTCTAGAAGATGGGCAGGGCAGGCACCCATCCCGGCCGATACGGGTCGTAGAACTCGTTAACTTCGGTGTGCTCGAGGTAGTAGCGGTGGTAGAAGTCGACCTTGTCCCGATCGAGCTCCACGCCGAGCCCGGGACCCGATGGCAACTCGAAGGCCCCGTCACGATAGACCCATGGCGTCGTGATTACGTCATCGGCCTGGTCGTGGTAGTGGCTGTCGATGGCGTATGCGAGGTTCGGGATGGTGCACGCGAGGTGCACCATCGCCGCGGTCGAGATGCCCAGCTCCCGGTCGCTGTGCATGCCGACGCCAACGTTGAAGGCCTCCGCCACGGCCACCATCTTCTGGTTCGCGCGGAAGCCGCCCCAGTAGTGGACGTCCGCGAGGATCACGTCCACTGACCGCATGCGGATACCTGGCGCCAGTTGGTCGGTCGCGATGAGGCACATGTTGGTCGCGAACGGGATCTCGACTGACGCGCGCGCCTGGCTCATGCCCTCAAGCGAGCTCGTCGGGTCTTCGAGCCACTGGAGGTCGAACCCGTCGCTGAGCAACTGCCGGCCTACGCGGATGGTCGTCTCCACGGACCAGGCTGCATTGGGATCCCAGACGAGCGGATCGTCCGGAAAGCGATCGCGGAGCAAGCGCAGAGCGCGGTACTCCTGTTTCGGCGCAAAGACACCTCCCTTGAGCTTCTGGGTGCGGTGGCCGTTCCTCTCGTACAGCTCATTGGCGCGGTCTAGAATCCGCTCGGCCGTGTCCACGGCCGGGAGCCGCCCGTCCTCCGAGGCATAGCGGTAGAACAGGTAGCTGGCGACCTGGACCCGATCCCTGACAGCACCCCCGAGCAACGACGCGACGGGGCGTCCGAGCGCCTTGCCCGCGGCATCCATGCAGGCCATCTCGATGCCGGACCGTACGAACGGCGGGACATTGGTCTCGTACGAGGTGCCGAACACGCTGAGCCGGTGCTGCAGGGTGCCGGTCTCGAGCGGATCGAGGCCCAGGACGAAGGGCTTTGCGGTGTTGAGCGCCTCAAGCGTGCGTGCTCCCCCATAGGTCTCCCCGATCCCGGTGACCCCGCTGTCGGTGACCAGCTCGATGATCGTTCGCGTGGTGCCCGTCTCGATGCCCATGCTCCAGCGCCACGGGGCCTCGGCGGGGACTGTTACCGGCGTCGCCTTGATGTCCAGGATCTTCATGTTGCAGTCAGACCTCGTAGAGGCGTGAGAGGATGCCGCCGTCCACGAGGACGTGGCTTGCGTTGATGAATGAGGCGTCGTCGGATGCGAGGAAGACCGCGACGCGCGCGACCTCATCCACGGATGCGATCCGACGACCCGGGTATTCGGCCTCGATCCGGTAGCGAAACGCGACGGGGTCCGGCTGCGAGGCGAAGTACTGCTCGTTGAGCTCCGTGTCGACATCGCCCGGGCAGATCGCAACGGCGCGGATCCCGTCGGCGGCGTAGGCCAGTGCCGTCGCCCGGGTCAGCCCCAAGATCCCGGCCTTGGTCGCCGCGTACACGGGCAGCAAGGGATCGGCAACGAGGCCGAGCACGGATGACAGGTTGATGATCACCCCTGCTCCACGGGCGATCATGGGGGGCAGGGCGGCGCGGGAGAAGAGGAAGGTGCCGAGCAGGTTCACGTTGACCACGGCGTGGAAGTCGGCGACGGTCTGCTCGAGGAGGCGCGCCTCCTTCTGGATGGCGGCGTTGTTGACGAGGATGTCGAGGCGACCGCCGTGAGCCGCGACGGTAGCATCGACGATGGCCGCCACTCGCGCCTCGTCGCCCACGTCGCCCTGCTCGAACCGGACGCTGCCGCCGCCGGCAGCTGTCTCGGGTCGCAACGCGAGCGCGGCTGCCGTCGCCTCGCCCGTCGCCGCGTCACGACCCGTGAACACGACATGCGCTCCCTCGGCCGCATAGGCGGCCACGATCGCGCGACCGATCCCGCGAGAGCCGCCCGTCACGATGGCGACGCGTTCAGCAAGCCTCCTCACCCCGTCTGTCGCTCCTCCCGTCAGTGCGGACCGGCCGCCCCGGTCGGTCGTCATAGTCCGTGCACCTGTCCATCAGCATCGATGCCAGAGACGGAGCCGAGGCCAACAAACGCAATGAAGCGGATCTCCGTTTGGAGCGCCTGCCCAGGCGCTAAGGTCCGGTGGCGTCCGGCGGCGATCGCCTGGTCCAGGCGGGCCGGGTAGGACGTCCACGGCTCGATGGCCACGGTGTAGAGGCCACGCCAGCCGCCGTACACCCCCCATAGCCAGACGACCGGCAGGATTGCCGGATCGAACGACATCGCAAAGCCCGTCCGGGTGGTCGGGTCAGTGACGGCCAGCCAGCCACCCGACAGCCCCGTCAGGAATGCGAGCTCCCAGCTCGGAGGGCTGGGAGCTCGCGCGACCGACAGGTCGATCGTCCGGCCGTCCGGAAGGCGGAGATCCGGCCACGTGAATTCGGCGCCCGACCGAAGGCCAAGCTCGGCGTGTCCCTCCGCAAGCACGCAATGTGCCGCGGGCGCCTGGATTCTCGCTCCAGGCCGGACAGCGAGACTGGGGTGAATCCCCCACATGAAGGGCACGGGCTCGTAGCCCGTGTTCGTGAGCCGGTACTGTGCACGGACAGACGACTCGCCTGCATATAGCTCAAGTCTGAGCTCGATCCGCAGGGGCGTGATGACGCCGCCGCAGGATAGCCGGACGACGGCGTGGTCCGGCCCGTCTTCCTCGATCGCCGAGTCCCAGGCCTGCGACCAGAACTCACCCAGGAACGGTAGCCGTTCGCCACCCACGAGACACGGGTGGCCCGTGGGGGCGACCACATCGATGCCGCCCGTCCACCAGTCGTCCGCATTCGCCCCGAAGACCGGCGCGCGCACGTCGTGGCGTGGATGGTGGTAAAGGAGGTCGCGCCCGGCGCGTTTCGAGACGAGCTCGACGATCTTGGCGCCGTGTCCGGGCAGCACCGTCAGCCTGAGGTGCTCATTCTCGAGCACAACCGCTTCGAAGCCGCGATAGGACCAGGCAGTCGTGAGGGTGACACGAGGCGCGAAGTGGTCCACGAGCCCTACGCTTCAGCACCAGCCAGGATGGCTGTTGGACGGGCGAACATGGCCTTTGCCGCCTCGATTGCGACGTCGACGTCCGCCTCGGTGTGGACTGTTGAGAGGTACCAGAGTCCCCTTGGGGTCGTATGCACGCCGCGACCGAGGAGGCCCTCGACGAACCGCTCGTAGGCGGCCACATTGCGACCGGCCCGGTCGCGGATCGAGCGGACGCTCTGGGGCTCGCCGATGGCGGCGTTGAGGACGGGCCCAACCTGGCGGACGCGCAGATCTGGGTGGGCACTGGACAGGCCATCGGCCAGACGCGCGCCGAGGGCATGCAGCCGTGGGTACACCTCGTGCTGGTTCTCCGTTAGATACCGCAGCGTAGCCACTGCTGCAGCAGCGGCAATCGGATTGCCATTGAACGTCCCGTTGTGAACGACTCGTCCTTCGGCGACAACGTGCAGCAAGTCGCGCGACCCGGTCACCGCGCTAAAGGCCACGCCGCCGGCGATCGCCTTGGCGAACACGGCGAGGTCTGCTGAGACGCCGTAGTGCTCCTGCGCTCCGCCGAGCGCCAAGCGAAAGCCGGTGATGATCTCATCGAAGACCAGGAGGGCGCCGTGCGCCCTGGTCAGGGCCCGCAAGCCCGCTAGAAATCCCGGGTCGGGCGGGATCACGCCACCGTTCACGGCGAGCGGCTCGAGCATGACGGCCGCGATCTGTCCGCGGTGCTCCTCGAGCAGCGCGGCGGTCGCCATCAGGTCGTTCCACGGTGCGACGATCGTGTCCGCACTCGACGAGGGCGCCGTGCCCGCGGTCTGTGGCACGACCCGCGGGCGCTCAGCCGGCCCGGATAGAGCCGGATCGTAGGCGGTGCTGACGAAGATCCCGTCGAACCAGCCGTGGTAGTGACCCTCGAACTTGACGACCAGGGGCCGCCCGGTCGCCCCCCGAGCGACGCGGAGCGCTGCCGCCACTGCCTCGCTGCCCGTCGTCGCGAAGATCGCCTGCTCGGCCCCCGGGACTGCCGCAACCAGCAACTCGGCCGCCTCGATCTCCAGCCTGTGCTGGGAGCCGAACGTCATCCCGCGGTCGATCTGGGCATGCAGAGCCTCGCGGACGATCGGTGGCGCGTGGCCGAGGATCAGCGGTCCATAGCCCAGGGCGAAGTCGACATACCGGTTGCCGTCGACGTCCCACAGTGCCGACCCCTCGCCGTGGTCGAAGTAGAGCGGGTGAGGTCGCGCACCCGCGCGCACGGCCGAAGTGACGCCACCGGCGATGAACTGCCCGGCGGTGTTGAATAACCGACACGACCGCTCGAACATGGTATGGGTCATCCGTGGGCCCCTGTTTTCGGTGGTCGAAATAAGCGCTTCCCCACGCGAACGTGTTGCCCGACGCTACTCCCTCACGCGCCACGGTGTCAACCGGCGGCGCTGTCGCGCCTGAAGCAGGCTTGCGAGGACGCCGGGCCGCATTGACACGCGTTCTGCGACCCGCGTAGGCTCGGCACGCCCCGCACCGTCGCCAGCTGCCACGGGAGGGTTGCTCGGGCGATATCCTGCGGAGTCGGGAAGCACAGTGGATCGGCCCGTCGCTCAGCTTCTTGTCGATGCGCGCGCAGAGGTCGGCGAGGGGCCGGTCTGGGATGAGCGGACCGGGCTTCTGTGCTGGGTGGACATCCTGGGCGGTTGCATCCATGTCACGGACCCGGCAATGGGCACGGATCGGGCACTCGACATGCCGTCGTTCGTCGGCGCGATCGCCCTCCGCGAACGCCGGGGGCTCGTCGCCACACTGACGGACGGGATAGCGGCGCTCGACCCGGTGAGCGGCGAGGTGGCGATGCTCGCCGCCGTTCAGCTGCCGCCCGGGATCCGGATGAACGATGCCAAGGTCGATCCAGCAGGACGTCTCTGGTTCGAGACGATGGAGACTGATGGGGCACCGGGCCTGGGAGCCCTCCACCGGCTCGGGCCCGACCTCCGCCCGCTGACGATCATTGACGGTCTCGCCATCCCCAATGGCCTCGACTGGAGCCTCGACGGCCGCACGATGTACTTCGTGGAGTCAATCGAGCGGACAGTCCGGTCCTACCCCTTCGATCCGGACGCCGGCGAACTGGGGAGACCTGACGTCCTCATCCGGCTCGGCGAGGACGAGGGCATGCCCGATGGCCTGACCGTGGACGCGGAGGGCTGCCTCTGGTTGGCGGTCTGGGACGGCTGGGCGGTGCGGCGTTATGCACCGAATGGACGTCTGCTCGAGCAGATCGACCTGCCGGTCTCCCAGGTGACGTGTCCCGGCTTTGGCGGCCCCGCAATGGACCAGCTGTTCGTCACCACCGCCCACGAGGGCTTCGCGGCCGGTGCGATGCCGGACCAGCCGAATGCCGGCGGCCTGTATCGAGTTCGCGCGAGGGTGCAGGGCAGGGCCCCCAACCGGTTTCGAGGTTGATGCGCGGGGTCGCAGCGGACCGCCGCCCGGGCCGCATTGTTTGACGGCGCGGTTGTGCCTGTCTATCCTGCTCTTTGTCCTGACGAAACAGGGGATGCGCACAGTGACACTATTGAGTGACGAGATGACGCCTGGCCGGCGTTCTGTGGACTGATGCGCCTCGCCACCCTTCGCCCTGACCATCCGGGTGACGCACAACGTGCCGTCGTGGTCACCGCCGAACGGGTCCTCGACTGCGGCCGCCTGCTCGGCGCATCGACGTCCGCGTCGATGCTCGAGCTCGCCCGGAGCCCCTCGCTCCTCCAGGGGCTCCGGGTGGCCGCAGGCCTCTGCGAGGCCTCGCGCAACGCGACCATCGGGTCCCTGGACGAGGTTACGCTCGCGGCGCCGATCCCGGACCCAGGGAAGGTAATCGCGATCGGCCTCAACTACATCGACCATGCGGCCGAGAGTGGCGCGCACGTACCTACGGAACCGCTGGTGTTCGCGAAGTTCTCAAGCGCGATCATCGGGCCGGGCGCCCCGATCACCTGGGATCTTGCCGTCACGGACGCGGTCGACTACGAGGCGGAGCTGGCGGTCATCATCGGCCGGCTTGCCCGCAATGTCAACCCAGCGAGGGCGCTGGACCACGTCTTCGGGTACACATGCCTCAACGATGTGTCCGCCAGGGATCTGCAGTTCGGCGATGGCCAATGGGTCCGCGGCAAGAGCCTCGACACCTTCTGCCCAATGGGGCCGTGGATCGTCACAGCTGACGAGATCGCTGACCCGCAGACCCTCGGAATCGAGTGCATCGTCGCGGGCGACACGCTCCAGCGTGCCACGACGGCCGACATGTACTTCGGCGTTGCCGACCTCATCGCACGACTCTCGGCCGCCTTCACTCTTGAACCTGGTGACGTGATCGCCACGGGGACACCGCCCGGGGTCGGGTGGTTCCGGGAGCCACGCCGATTGCTGCGCCATGGTGACGAGGTGGTCGTGGCGATCGACGCGATCGGCGAGCTACACAACCCGGTCGTGATCGCAGACGGGCGCTAGACGATCCAATAGGGTTCGACCCTCGGAGATCTCACGCAAGCGTATGCAGGCCCACGCCGGCCCGATGAGCCTCTGCCGGACGGAGCCGCATGGGTCGCATCGGCGCCGGCATCGTGGCCTGAACGATCGCCTGTCGCCGGACCAGCGCCGCCACGATGCCGTCGAACTGCTGCGGCCGGGGTCCCCGCTCGCCATCTCCTCGAACCCGAGCCGGACAGCACTCTGGGAGCTCGGCGGCCACGGTTCGGGCTCGGTCAGGCGGTCGACCAGGCCGGCCTGGTGAGACCGGGACAAGGGGATTCCGAATTGACAGCGAAAGCAAATGGAGTGTAGGCTCGCATCTGAGTTTTCCTTGCCGGATGCGGTAGTCCACGGTACAAAACCGAATCGGCTTCTCGCGCCGGCCGTTCCGCGCCACGATCGAGGCGGAGGGCTCGTGATTTGCCAGCAGGAGTGAGGCGCCGCTCGACGCCGACAGACGCGTCTCATGCCGTTCACAACTCCGTGAAGCGCGTCCACATGATCTTCAAGACCCACCTAGATGTGGGGTTCAGCGATTTCGCGTCGACGATCGAGGCGAAATACTTCGACCGCTACATCCCGGAGGCCATCAAGCTCGCCGAACGGATGCGCCAGGGCGAACGTGGAGCGCTTGGCCAGGCGCCAGACGGATTCATCTGGACGACCGGCTCCTGGCTGATCTACGAGTACCTGGAGCGTGCCGACAGTGCCGGCCGCAGGCGCATGGAGGAGGCCATCGGGAACGGCGATATCGCCTGGCACGCCTTGCCCTTTACATTGTTCAGCGAGAACATGGACGCACCCCTGTTCCGGTTCGGCCTGAGCCTGTCTCAGACGCTGGACAAGCGCTTTGGCAAGCACACCATCGCGGGCAAGATGACCGATGTGCCGGGGCACACGCGCGCAATCGTCCCGCTGCTCGCAGAGGCCGGCGTCGAGTTTCTTCATCTCGCGATTAACCCCTGTTGTGCCCTTCCCGACGTGCCCCCCGTCTTCGTCTGGCAGGATCCAGACAGTGGTGCCGAGGTCGTGATCATGGTCCAACACGGGTACGGTCACTTCGGTGACACGCATGTGGCGGTCCCGGGAATGGCTGACGCGCTTGCATTTGCGTACACGGACGACAACGTCGGGCCACAGACGAGCGAACAGGTCCAGAAGTCCTACCGCCAGATGCGCAACCAGGTCCCCGGTGCGGAAGTCTTCGCCTCGACCCTGGATGCCTATGCTGGCCACCTGCCCGAGGCCCGAGACAGCCTGCCGGTTATCACCCAGGAGATTGGCGACACGTGGATTCATGGGGTGGCCTCTGATCCCGACAGAGAGGCGCAGTACCGTGAACTACTTCGCTTGCGTCGAGCGCTGCTTGAACGGGGCACTCCGAAAGGGGATCTAGACGGGTTCAGCCGCAGCCTGCTGATGGTTCCCGAGCACACGCAGGGCCTTGACGTCAAGACGCACTTGAAGGACTGGACGAACTATCGGGTCAAGGATTTCCGAGCCGTGCGCACGCAGCAGAACTTCAAGAAGATGGAGGCTTCGTGGCAGGAGCAGCGCGCCTACATCGACTCGGCGGTGGAGGCGCTGCCGCCGCTCATTGGGCGCGAGGCCCGTGAGCGGCTGGCTGGCCTAGCTCCTGTGCGCCTTGAGCGTGTCGGCTTCGCGCCCATATCGGACATGTCCCAGCAGTTCGAGCTCGCGCAGTTCTCCATCGCCTTCGACCCACAACTCGGATGCCTGACCCGGCTGAAGACGCGCGATGTCGATTGGGCAGGACCTCAGAATCCATTGGGCAGCTTCTGGTACGAGACCTTCTCCGCCGCCGATTACGAGCGTTTCAGGCGCCAATACATCACAAAGCGACAGGCCTTCCAGAGGTTCGCCATCCCCGATTTCACCATGGTGGGGATCGAGGACGCGGCTCGCGAGCACAGGGTCTTCCCGCCCCATCTGACTTGGGCCGGCAGGAGGGCCGAGGGGGATCGCGATACTTTCCTGCTCCTCCTCGAGATGCCCGCCGAGAGCTACCAGGAGTATGGCGCGCCTCGGGAGGCAGCTCTTCTAGTGACTTTCGACCGCTTCGAGCCGGTGGTCGAATTCGACGTCCAGTGGTTCTCCAAGTCCGCCTCTCGGATTCCCGAGGCCGCTTGGTTCTCGTTCGTCCCATCTGACCGCGACCGAAGTCAGTGGCACCGTCAATGGCGCATGGAGAAACTCGGCCGGTGGATCTCACCGTACGACGTGGTCCGGAATGGCAACCGCCACCTTCACGCGGTCGGCAGTGGGGTCCGCGCGCAGGATGCCAGGTACGCGATCAGCATCCAGACGCTCGATGCCGCGCTGGTCGCGCCGGGCCGACCGTCTCTGCTGGACTTCAACAACCGCCAGCCCGACATGCGCCAGGGTCTGCACTTCAACCTGCACAACAACGTGTGGGCCACTAACTTCCCGATGTGGTACGAACAGGATGCTCGCTTCCGCTTCGTCCTTCGAGTCGGTCAGTCCTGACGACGCGTCTGTGTGTGCTGGAGGGGGCCATCGTGGGGCATCTTGAAGGCAAGGTCTGCCTCATCACTGGCGCCGGCTCGGGGATCGGCCTGACCACCGCGCAGCTCTTCGCTCGTGAGGGAGCGCAGGTTATCGTTGCCGATATCGATCGCACGGCTGCCGAGCAGGCAGCCGCGGGGATTGCTGCGACCACCGGCCTCGCGACGGCGGTGCAGGTAGACGTGGCGGATGCTGAACAGTCCGTGGCGACGGCCGCGAGCGTGGTTGCCGAGTTCGGGCGCATCGACGTCCTGTTCAACAACGCTGGCATCCCCGGTGTGGGGGACGTCATCGAGACTGATCCAGAGCTGTTCGACCGTGTCATGCGCGTCAACGTCCGGGGGGTCTTCCTGATGAGCCGCGCCGTCGTCCCGCACATGATGGCGCAACGGTCGGGATCGATCATCAACGCATCGTCAGCGCTGGCCATTGTCGGGGTTGCGCGCCGCGTGTCCTACGCTGCCTCCAAAGGCGCCGTCCTCGCAATGACGAAGTCGATGCAGGTCGACCTTGCGCCCTACGGGGTCCGCGTCAATGCCCTCTGTCCTGGGACGGTCATGACGCCGTTCGTGGAGCGATACCTCAAGCAGTCGTACGCCGACCCAGAGGAAGGCATGGCCAGCATTCGCAAGCGGCAGCTCACTAGGGAGCTGGGCCAGCCGATGGATGTCGCCCAAGCGGCACTCTTCCTAGCTACGGACGAGTCGCGCTTCATCATGGCGTCCGGTCTGGTCATCGACGGAGGCATGACCGGAGGCAGGTAGGCACCAGGCCGTAGCCGGCCGGGCTCCACTCCGCCCCATGGTCATCGCCACGATCTCCCAGATGCGGACTCAAATGAACGCCCCGAACTGGCGCACGGCCCGAGAGGAGGCAGGGATCTGACATACAAAGCGCTCCGCGCTCTAGCCAAACCACGCTCGCCGGCGCTCGAGGCTGACCTCGCCGCCGCCGTCTGCGGGGAGATCGCCTTCGACGCCGGTACCCGGGCCGTCTACGCCACAGACTCATCAAACTACCGGCACATTCCCATTGGCGTGGTTTTCCCCCGTGACCACGCCGATGTGGTCGCCGCGCTCCGCGTGTGCGCCGCGCACGACGTGCCGGTGCTCGCGCGCGGCACTGGCACAAGCCTGGCCGGCCAGGCATGCAACGTCGCGGTCATCCTCGACATGAGCCGGCACCTCACCCGGATCCTCGAGATCGACCCGGTCGCGCGAACCGCGCGGGTCGAGCCTGGCGTCGTGCTCGACGACCTGCGCCGTGCCGCCGAGGTCCACGGGCTCACGTTCGGCCCCGACCCGGCGACGCACGCCTGGTGCACACTCGGCGGGATGATCGGCAATAACGCGTGCGGGAGTCACTCGCTTTTCGCCGGCAAGACCGTCGACAACGTCGAGCGACTCCGCGTCGTGTTGTATGGCGGTGAGACGCTCGAGCTAGGCGCATACGACGAGACAACGTACGCTACGGCCGTGGCTGCGGGCGGCCGGCTGGCCGAAGTGCTCACCGGCCTGCGCGCGATCACCAGCGAGTACGCATCGTTCGTGCGCGAGCGCTTCCCGGACATCCCCCGGCGGGTGAGCGGCTACAACCTCGACGAGCTACTTCCCGAGCGTGGTTTTAGCGTGGCTCGCGCCCTCGTCGGCTCGGAGTCGACGTGCGCGATCGTCACCGAGGCGACGCTGCGGCTCTCGGTCAACCCCCGGCACCGGCGAATGGTCGTCCTCGGATACGCCAACGTCTTCGCGGCCGCTGACGCGGTCCCCTCGCTTCTTCGCCATCCGCTGCTCGCGCTCGAGGGCTTCGACGTGACGCTCACCGAGCAGATGCGGGTGCGGCCCTTCAACGTCGAGCACCTGCCGCTGCTCCCTGAGGGAGGCGGATGGCTCGTCGCCGAGCTCGGCTCGAACAACCCCGACGAGGCGGACCGCCTGACCGAAGCGTTCGTCGCCGCTCTGCCCCCGGAAGTCACGTGGCGCCGCTACGACGACGTGGAGCGTCAGGCGCGGGTGTGGCTCGTGCGCGAGTCGGGTCTCGGCGCCACGGCCATCGATGTCGACGGGACGCACACGCACGAAGGCTGGGAGGATGCGGCCGTCGCGCCAGAGAAACTCGGCATGTACCTGCGGTCGGTGATCGGTCTCTGGGCGGAGTTCGGCTACCAAGGCGCCTGGTACGGGCACTTCGGGCAGGGGTGCGTCCACACACGCAACAACTTCGACTTATGTTCCGCCGAGGGCTTGATGCGCTTCCGGGCGTACATCGATCGGGCGGCCGATCTCGTCGTGTCACTCGGCGGCTCGATTTCCGGCGAGCACGGCGACGGACAGGCCCGCGGCGAGCTGCTCGGGCACATGTACGGGCCTGAGCTCGTGGAGGCGTTCCGCGCGTTCAAGGCCGTGTTCGATCCGGGGGGGCGAATGAACCCGGGAAAGCTCATCGACTCCCGCCCTCTTGACGCGGACCTCCGCTATGGCCCGGGGTACCGGCCATCGTCCCTCGGCCCGGCGCACTTCCGATTCGGGAGCGAGGGGACGTCACTCCAGGCGGCAGCGGAGCGCTGCGTGGGCGTGGGGAAGTGCAGGCGCGACGATGCTGGGGTCATGTGCCCGTCGTACCGCGCCACGCGCGACGAGCGCCACTCAACGCGGGGACGGGCGAAGCTCCTCGTCGAGCTGTTCCAGGGCGAGGTGACCGACGCGTCCTGGCGCAATGAGGACGTGCGGGCGGCACTCGACCTGTGTCTCTCGTGCAAGGGCTGCGCAACCGACTGCCCGACCCAAGTCGACATCGCAGCCTACAGGGCCGAGTTCCTGTCGCACTACTACCATGGCCGGCTCCGCCCGCGGTCGATGTACACATTCGGGCTGCTGCCCTGGACGCTCCGACTCGGGACGCGGATGCCACGGCTCGCGAATGCTGTTCTTGGCGCCCCCGCGCTCGGCAGCCTCGCCCGGCGGGCCGTCGGCGTCACGACAGAGCTGCCGGCGCCGCACTTGGCGGCGAGCGCCTTCCGCCGGGGACCCGTCGCCGCAGCCCATGCGGATCGCGCCGACGCCACGGTCGTCGTCTGGCCCGACACGTTCTGCGACGCGTTCCGCCCCGGCGTTCTCGACGACCTAGTCGTCGTGCTCGAGGCAGCTGGCGAACGGGTGGCGACCCCGTCGCGCTGGGCCTGCTGTGGCCGCACCCTGTACGACCCCGGCATGCTTGCCGTCGCCCGGCGGACGCTCCAGAACCTGCTCGATGTGCTCGAGCCCTGGACGGTGCGCGGGGTTCCAGTCATCGTGGCGGAGCCGAGCTGCCTCTCGACGTTCCGTGACGAGCTACCGGCGCTCCTGTGGCGCGACCCGCGAGCCCGGCGCCTGGCCTCGCTCGCGCGAAGCCCCGCGGAGCATCTCCTCGCCTCACCTGGATTCGCTGCCTTGGTCGCCAGGCGGCAGCCTCCGACAGCGAGCGGCGCCGAACGGGTAAGGCGCGTCGTCCTGCATCCGCACTGCCAGGGCAGGGCCGCCGGCCTTCCCACGGCTGACCGAGCGATCCTCGACCGAATGGGCTTCGCGCTCGAGGTCCTCGATGCGGGCTGCTGCGGTCTGGCGGGCTCGTTCGGGTATTCACACGAGCACGAGGCGATCTCCAGGCGCATTGGCGAGGAGCAATGGCTCCCCCGCGTCGAGGTCGCGCTGCGCCCTGACGACGTCCTCGTGATCGATGGCTACAGCTGCATGATGCAGCTGTCGCACCTGTCCAGGCGCGCCTCAATTCATCTTGTGTCGTTGCTCAGGACCACTCTCGTTAGTTAGTCGACGTGCCGTAGGCGCGCCAGCCTGGGCAACTCCGCCTTCATCACTCACAAGATCACGGCGCCCCTGATGCACGTCGTTGTCGCCCCGCCGACCCATACCGTGCCGTCGTCGCCTGCGGTGAGCACGATCGTCCCCGCGCGGCCGAGCCGGCGTCCCTGGGAGACGCGCCAGCGCCCCCCCGCCTCGCCGCTCGCCACGAGCCACTGGGCGACGCTCGCGTTCATGCTCCCGCACACGGGGTCCTCGGGGACGTCGACGCCCGGTGCGAACGTCCGCATCTCGAACGCGTGCTCGCCGCCCCGCGGGTACGCCCCGATCGCGCCGACCATCGCGTCGGGGATCCTCGAGAGGTCGGGCTCGAGCGCCAGCACGTCGGCGGCCGAGGGCAGTCGCAGGACCGCCCAGCCGGGGCCGTTGTCGACCCACTGGTGCGCGACGACCAGCTCCGGGGCGATCCCGAAGGCCTCGCACACCGCACGGAGGTACTCGGCCTCGAGCGGCCCGCTGCGCCGAACGCGCGACGCGGCGAACGAGAGCCGGCTGGCGCCGGCGTCGCCGAGCTCGTGCAGGAGCGGGACCAGCCCTGCGCCGCACTCCTGGACCACGCGGCCCGGCGTCGCCGGCACGCCGCCGTGTGGGCGAACGGGCACGGGCGTGGGTCCAGATGCATGGCAACTCCTGTGTCAGGCGTTGGGCGCTTCATCAGGCGTACGGCTCCCCGAGGTTCGGGCAGCCGAGCGCCTGTTCGGCGACCCGGACTACCTGCTGCGCGTGGCGACCACACGGACATTGAGTCGTACCAGCGGCTTCGCGACGAGGCCCTCGCGACACTGCCGGGCGTCCGGCGGCTCACGTCGACGATCGTGATGAAGCGGGTGGTCGACGACCGGCCCTACGCCTCGGTGCTAGATCAACGCTCGAGGGTACCTGGGGGCGAGCGCGGTAGGCGATGACATGTCGGACAGCCACGCCCCCAGCCCTATCGTCACGCCGTAGATGGCGCCCACGGCGTAGACGACGCCGACCGAGGCCAGGCCAGCGGCATCGCCACGATCATCTCTATGGCGACGTAGGCGCCGGGCCGCAGCGGCGTGAGCCACAACGTGCGGCTCCATCCCAGCGCTCGCTTGACCAACACCATGGCTCCGCCCGAGGTCGCGGCCAGCATGGCGTCGTGCACGGCGATCTCGATCATGGACCGCGCCGCCGTCAGCTCGGTCCCCCCCCGCCCCCACCGCCCGTTTGTTCGCCTTGAACAACAGGAACAGGATTGCCGGCACCACCAGGGTCACGTCCGCCCGCTACTCGCTGAACGCGGCGCGGAAGGCCTCCATGGCGGCCACGGGGTCGCCCGACGCCTTCGCCTCGAGCCCCACGACGCCGGTGTAGCCCTGCGCCTTGAGGGCGACCGCCACCGCGTGCCAGTCGACCTCGCCGGTGCCCGGCTCCATGCGCCCCGGGACGTCGGCCACTTGGACCTCGCCGATGAACCGGCCGGCCCTCGCGCACAAGTCGATCAGGTTCCCCTCGCCGATCTGGGCGTGGTACAGATCGAGCATCATCCGCACCCCGGGGCGGTCGAGGGTGCCCACCAGGGCGAGCGTGTCCTCGGCCCGCCCGAACGGCGTGCCCGGGTGGTCGACGAGCAGGTTGAGGTTCTCGAGGCAGAACACGACGCCCTCGTCCTCGCCGAGGGTCGCCAGCCGCTCGAGCGTCCGGTAGGCGTTGAGCCACATCCGGCCCGTCGCCACCTCCTGGGGCCGGAAGGGCAGGCCGTTGCGCGAGCCGTCGAGCTCGGCGCCGTGGACGACCAGGCGCGGGCAGCCGATGGTCTTGGCCGCCTTGACCGCCTGCCTGGCGGTCGCGAACAGCTCCTCGCCGCCGGCCCTGTCGTACAGGTCGCCGTGGACGTAGCCGGTCATCGTGGACCAGGTGGCGCCCAGCGCGGCGACCGCGGGGAGGTCCTTCTGCGTCCAGTCCCACATCTCCACCTGGAACCCGAGCTCGCTGATCCGCCGCACCCGCTCGAGGTAGGGCACATCGAGCCAGAACATCTCGGTGGTGACCGCGAGCGGGAACATGGGCGTGGCCATGTCGTTGGTCCCTTCCTGGCCGCCGTGCGGCCGAAGTCGTGGCGAGGGGGGAGCGCCTTGCCGTTCTAGGGGGCTCGACGCCCCGGCATCGGAGGAGAGCCGGGGCGTCGAGCCGAATGCGTGGGGACGTTCAGGCGGGTGCCGCAGCCGGGGTGAACCGGACCGGCAAGTTGTTCCAGACGTACATGTTGGGCGTCGTGCGGTAGCGGACCGCCTCGCTGGCGACCTCGTACTGGCCGAGGGCGGGCAGCGCCTCCTGGAGCGCCACCTTGAGCTCGAGGCGGGCGAGCGGCGCGCCGAGGCAGCCGTGGAGCCCCTCGCCGAAGCCCAGGTGGCGGAACGTGCCGCGGTCGAGCCGGAAGTCGTCGGGGTCCTCGAACTGGCGCTCGTCGCGGTTGGCCGAGCCGTACACGAGCACGATCCGGCCGCCGGCCGGGATCTTGACGCCGTGCAGCGTCACCTCGCGCGAGGTCGTGCGGCCGGCGTGCTGCAGGGGGGTGGACCAGCGGACGGCCTCCTCGACGGCGGCGGGGATGAGCGACGGGTCGTCGAGCAGCAGCCGGCGCTGGTCTGGGTGCTCGGCGAGCAGCTTGAACGCCGAGGCGGTGAGGCCCGCGGTCGACTCGACACCGCCCAGGAAGAGCACCCGCATGAGGCCCATGACCTCGGACTCGGGCGTGATCTCCGCCTCGGCGAACGGCACGCCGCCGATCGACGCCTGCGCGACGTGGCTGATCAGGTCGCTTCGCGGGTCACGGCGGCGCTCGTTGAGCAGCCTGACGAAGTACTCGTTGATGCCCGCGGTGGCGGCCCGGGCGACCGGCGTCAGGTCGAACTCGCCGGGGTTGCGGTCCTTGAGTTCGTGGATCCAGCGTTGCAGGTTCTCGCGGCCCTCCTCGTCGGCCTTGGGGAGGCCGAACACGTCGAAGAAGACCTCGTTGGGCATCGGCCAGGCAAGCTCCTGGGCGAGGTCCGCCGTGCCCCGGTCCCGGAACGCGTCGACCAGTCTTACGACCACGTCGCGGACCATGCCCTCGTAGGCGTTGACCCGACGGGGCACGAGGGGCGGCTGGACGACGCCGCGGACCTCGTCGTGGCGCGGGTTGTCGAGGTTCGGCAGGAAGCCCGGCCCCGCCTGGTCGGTGGCGGTGGCGTCGAGGTCGATGCCCTCGTAGGACAGGAATGTGTCGGGATCGAGCGCAGCGGCGCGGACGTCCTCCCATCGCGACAGCGCCCACCAGTTCCACCTCTCGCTGTGGTAGACGGGCGCCTCGTCGCGCATCCACTTGTAGACGGTGAACGGGTCGGCCTGGAACTCGGGGCTGAACGGGTCGTACTCGTGGATGGCCATCGCGCGATCCTCCTCGCCTACAGGTCGAGCACGAGCTGGGGCGTCTTGCTGCGCGAGCAGCAGATCATCATGAACTCGTTCAGCGCCCGCTCCTCCTCGTTGAGCACCGAGTCGCGGTGGTCGGGGACGCCCTCCAGGACGTTCGTCTCGCAGGTGCCGCAGGTGCCCTTGCCGCAGGACGACATCACGCCGACGCCAGCGGACTCGACTGTGTCGAGGATCGACTCGCCCACGAGGACAGTCAGCGTGAGGTTGCTGCGTCGGAGCACCACCTCGAACTCGGTGTCCACGGCGCCGGGGTCCACCGGCTTCGCGTCGAAGCGCTCCACGTGGAGCGCACCCCTCGGCCAGGCTCGGCAGCGCTCCTCGACGTCGGCGATGAGGCGCTCGGGGCCGCAGCAGTAGACGAGCACGCCCTCCTGCGGCGCGTCGAGGATGACGTCGAGGTCCATCCGGCCCGCCTCGTCCTTCGCGTGCAGTGTGACGCGGTCGCCATAGGCGGCCAGCTCGCCGGTGAATGCCATCGACGCCCGGGCTCGGCCGCCGTAGTCGAGGTGCCAGTCCGCGGCCGCCGCCTCGGCCGCCGCGATCATCGGCAGCAGAGGGGTGACCCCGATCCCGCCCGCGATGAACAGGCACCGTGGCGCGGCCGTGAAGGTGAAGTTGTTGCGTGGGCCCCGGATGCGCACCACGTCGCCCTCGGCCAGGCGGTCGTGGACGTAGACGGAACCGCCGCCGCCCTCGGCGTCACGCAGGATGCCCAGCCTGTACACGAACCGGTCCAGGGGGTCGCCGCACAGCGAGTACTGGCGCGCGGGGCCACCGTCGCCGAGGATCAGGTCCACGTGCGCCCCCGGCTCCCAGACGGGCAGCGGATGCCCGCCGACCTCGCGCAGCTCGAGCGCCACGACCCCGTCAGCAACCACGGTCTTCGCGGCGACGCGGACGTCCGCCTCGTACTCCTTGGCCACCACCGTCACCGAGGTGGGGCCGTGCTGGACCTGCTCGAGATGCAGGCCCGGCTCAGATGCAACCATCGGTGTCACCGTCCTCCAACGGGCCGGAACCGCACGGGGAGGTTCCACCAGACGTACATGTTGGGAGAGCTGGGGTAGAAGACCGGCACGCCGTCGAGCTCGAACTCGCCGAGCACCGGCAGGGCCTCCTGGAGCACGACCTTGGCCTCGAGGCGGGCCAGCGGCGCGCCGAGGCAACCGTGCACGCCCTCGCCGAAGCCCACGTGCCTGAGCACCCCACGTCGAACGTCGAAGCGGTCGGGATCTGGGAACTGGCGCTCATCGCGGTTGGCTGCGCCCAGCACGAGCACCACCCGGGACCGCGCCGGGATCGTCACCCCGCGGAGCATCACGTCGCGCATCACGGTCCGGGCCGTCAGCTGGAGCGGTGTCGCCCAGCGGACGGACTCCTCGATGGCGCCCGGTATGAGCGAGGGGTCATCGAGCAGCAGGCGTCGCTGGTCCGGGTTCTCGGCGAGCAGCTTGAACGTGTTGCCGATCAGGCCCGCCGTGGACTCCACGCCGCCGAGGTAGAGGATCATCAACAGGCCCATCACCTCGGCCGCAGGCTCGATGTGCTCGTCAGCGAACGGGTTGCCCTTGATCTCGGCGTTGACGATCGAGCTCACCACATCGTCGCGCGGGTTGGCGCGGCGGTCCTGGAGCAGGTTGATGAAGTAGTCGCGGATCGCTCGATCGGCCTCGACCGCCTCGGGCGAGAACTCCGGGCTGCCGGGCACCCGGCCCTTCAGCTGATGGGTCCAGCGCTCGAGCTGGTCGCGCTCGGCCTGGTCGTCGTGCGGGATCCCCATAAGGGTGAAGAACACGTCGAACGGGGTGGGCCACGCGATCTCCTGGGCGAGGTCTGCCGTGCCGCGGTCGCGCCACTTGGCGAGGTGCGCGCGGACCACGGCCCGCACCGCATCCTCGTGAGCCCCGATCCGGCGAGGGAGGAACCAGGGCTGGACGATCGCTCGGATCTCGTCGTGGCGGGGGTTGTCGATATTGCCCAGCGACCCGCCGCTCGCCATCTGCGCGCTGAATGTGTTGTCGATGTCCATGCCCTCGAATGACCGGTAGAGATCGGCGTCGAGGATGGCGGCACGTACGTCCTCGTAGCGGGTGAGGGCGTACCAGCCCCAGCTGGGGGAGCGCCACACCGGCGTCTGGTCGCGAAGCGAGCGGTAGGTCTCGAAGGCGTGGCTGGGGTAGAAGTCTGGATCGAACGGGTTGTACTCGGTCGTGGCCAGGGCCGTCATTCTCGTTCTCCGGGGAGGTTGCCGGTGCTTGGCGTCCGCCGAACTGGAGGCTCTCGAGCGCTCGCACCCGTGGCGATACTAGAGCGCTCTAGTCCGCTTCAACGTTAGAGACTTAGGACGGCCCCGTCAAGGCCCTTTAGGCCACGGGCACGCCCAGGGGGACTACGCGCCGAGCAGCGCGAGTTCGCGGCGGAACTGCTCGAGTTCCTCCTCGGCCACGGGCACGGTGTGCTTCGCCTCCGGGTACGCGCCGCCGTGGACGTCGGCAACGAACTCCGTGAACGCCGCGACGCGCTCCTGCTGGAGCCGCTCGTACTCGACCGCGAAGTTGCGGTAGATCTTGGCGTGGCGCGGGATGTGCCCGGTGTTCTCGCCCAGCAGGTCCTCGGCGAACAGGTACTGGCAGTCGCCGCCCGCACCGGCGCCCATCGACACCATGAACAGGCTGGTGCGCTGGCTGATCTCCGTCGCGATCTCGGCGGGCACGACCTCGATCTCCGCGCCGAATGCTCCGGCCGCCTCGAGCGCCTTGGTGGCCCGGTACACGGCCATCGCGCTCTCGGCCGTCTTGCCCACGGCCTTGAAGCCGCCCGTCCAGGTGTTCCGCGACGGGATGAGCCCGACGTGTCCGATCACCGGCACGTTGTCGGCGGCGAGCTGGCGGATGGTGGGCAGGCCCGCCGACACGTACACCGCGTCCGCGGTGTGCTTGAGCATCCTGCACGACCAGCGCGTGAAGTCGTCCGCCGTGCCGAGCTCGAAGAAGTTGACGCCGGGCACTGCAAACACCGTGGGGGCGATCTCCCGGAAGCGGGGGTCGACCATCATCTCGGGTGGGACCGAGACCATCTCGACGCCGGCCTTCTGGGCCGCCTCGAGGCTCGGCCAGTCGGCGGTCCGGACCATGGTGAACTGGTGCCTGCCCTTCTGGGATCGGATGTCGGCGACGGTGAGGCGCTGGCTGCGCATCGGCGGGTGGCTCCCATGCTTGAACGAAGGCTGCCGAATGCCCGGCACGCGAATAGAAGCGGAACGGTGCTCGGCGGCGCGGGGCCGGAGCACTGGCCGATCGGGCGCTTGTCCAGGCGAGCGCGGATAGAGCGCTCTAGGGCGTTAGAACGCTACGCGGGGGCTGGAGGGCGTGTCAAGAGATGGCCTCGCGGGGGACGTTCGCGGCTAGTCGTCAGTGGGCGCCGGACCGGTGGTCTCGCCCGGCATGAAGGCCGGCACGAGAACGTGGTCGCCGATCGGCACGTTGTGCTCCAGGCGGGCGATGAGCCGCTCGACACTGGTCTTCCCCAGGCCGTCCGTGTCCTGCCGGATCGTGGTGAGCTGGTGCGGGGCCATCGTGGCCACCGGGCTGCCGTCATAGCCCACGACGGATACGTCGCGCGGGACCTCGAGTCCCTCGTCTGCGAGGGCCCGCATGACCCCCCAGGCGCACTCGTCGTTGTAGCAGATGAGCGCCGTCGGCCGGTCCGGGCCCTGGAGGAGGTGGCGGCCGGCGCGGCGGCCCGCCTCCCCGTGGTCGCCGCCCGTGACGACGTGCACCTGCTCGCGGAGGCCGAGCTTAGTCATGTGGTCGCGGTACGCCTGCCGCCGATCGGTGCTGATGACCCCGGCGCCGCCGTCGATGTGGACGATCCTTTCGTGGCCGAGCGCGCGGAGGTGGTCGATAGCCATGCGGATGCCAGTGATCTCGTCCGTCCGGACGACATCGACATCCGTGGCGGAATGAAGCATCTTCCGGCCCAGTGACAGCACCGGCACGATCTCCGACAGGCGGTGGAGCTCGGCTTCGGAGACCTCTGGGCTGATGATGAGCAGCGCGTCGCACCTGTAGCCGAGCAACGCGTTCGCGGCGTGGTGCTCGTCATGCCGCCGCGTCCGGCCGCTGAGGATCACCTCGTAGCCGGCACCCTCTGCCGTCTCGTAGATGGGGGAGAGCAGGTCGGAGTGGTGGAGCGAGCCCACCTTGTACGTCACGCCGATCAGCCTGGGCGAGGAGCGTGCCAGCTGACGCGCCCGCACATCGGGCCGATAGCCGAGCTCCTCGGCCACGGCCATGACACGGGTCCGCGTGCCATCGCTGGCCCCCGGGGCGCCGCGGATGACGATGGACACCAGCGCCCGGGAGACGCCAGCTGCCCGCGCGACGTCCTCAAGCGTGGGCTTCCTGGGCCCCAAGCGATCCACCGTCACCTCCGTGCGAAATAGCATATTGACACGGCGTAATCGTTATCGTAGTTTCCGCAGCCTAGAGCGCTCTAGAACACCCCAAGCTGCGACCTGCCGGCAATCGTTGTCGTCGCCAAGATAGAGCGCTCTAGCGAAATCGGCCAGCCGGTTGAGAAGGACCCGGCTGCCGGGACACAGTCATCCGGTCGCCCCCTGGCCGGCCACCGCACATGGAGGAGCGGCACGTGTCATTCACCACCAAGCGTTGGGCGAGCCTGGGAGCGCTCGCCATGACCGCGGCACTCGTCGCGGGCGCGTGCAACAGCGGCACGCCTAGCACCGCGCCCGCGGCCGCGACTCAGGCTCCTGCAGCATCGCAGGCTGCGGCAGCGAGCGCGGCAGCGTCGCAGGCTGCGGCGACCCAGGCGACCACGGGTGGCACCGGAAAGGGCGCCAACATCTTCGTCGTGGGCGGTAAGCCCGACGACCCGTTCTGGAGCAAGGTCAAGAAGGGCGTCGACGACGAGGCGAAGGTCGTCGAGGCGTACGGTGGCTCGGTCACCTGGCTGGCCCCGCAGAACTACGACAACCTCGGCCCTGACGCGGCGAAGCTGATCCAGACCGCCCTCACCCAGAACCCGTCCGGAGTGATCGGGCCGGACTGGGTCCCAGAGGCCGAGGACCCGGCCTTTCAGGCCGTCGTGGCGGCCAAGGTGCCGCTCATCATCTACAACGCTGGTGGGATCGACGCCGCGAACAAGCTGGGCGCGCTCGACTACGTCGGCAACGACGAGTACACCGCTGGCCTCGGCGGCGGCGAGTATCTCGGCCAGAACGGCGTGAAGCACATCCTGTGCGTGAACACGCTGCCGGGCACAACGAACATCGAGGCCCGCTGCAAGGGTCTTGCCGACGGCATCGCGAAGAGCGGTGGCACAAGCACCGAGCTTCCGCTTCCGTCCTCCCAGTTCAATGACCAGTCCGCCATCGCGCAGGCGGTCAAGGCGGCCTTGGCCAAGGACCCGACCATTGATGCGGCCGTAGCCATCTCCGCAGGCGACGCCACGGCCCTCGCGAGCGGCATCGACCAGGCCGGTCTCACCGGCAAGGTCAAGCTCGGCTCGTTCGACTTCGACTCGACCGGTCTCCAGCGCATCCAGGCCGGGACCCAGATGATGGCCATCGACCAGGAGCCGTACATGCAGGGCCTGCTGTCCGTGGCACTTCTCAACTCGTACATCCTGTTCGGCATCGACCTGCCCCAGAAGCCGATCAACACCGGCCCGGGCATCATCGACGCCAGCAACGTCGCCGCGGCGGTCGCCGGCGCGGCCGCTGGGGCTCGCTAGCTCCTCCAGCGGCTCCCCGGGTCAGCCACGGCTGGTCCCGGGGAGCCGACCTCGTGCCGCGCGTCCCGGCTCGAACGCAAGAGGATCGGACTCGGACATGACCCCCCAGACGCAATCGCCCCCCGCCGAACTGGACGAGACACCCGCCGGCGCCTCCGGGAGGTCGCTCGGGAGCTTCGTGCGCCGCCCCGAGACCGGCGCCCTCATCGGCACGGTCGGCGTCTTCATCTTCTTCGCGATCTTCGGCGGCAAGGCCTTCCTGACGCCCGGCGGGGCCTCGAGCTGGCTCAACGTCGGCGGCGAGCTCGGGATCATCGCGATCCCGGTCGGCCTGCTCATGATCGCCGGCGAGCTCGACCTCTCGGTCGGTTCCGTGGTCGCCGCCAGCTCGATGGTCCTGGCGATCGTCTCCGGCTACTGGGGGGCGCCGGTCATCGTCGGGATCGTCCTCGCGCTCGCGCTGGGCGTCGTCGTCGGCCTCGTCAACGGCGTCATCGTCACACGCACGCGGGTCCCGTCGTTCATCGTGACCCTGGCCACCAACTTCGGCCTCGCGGGCCTAACCCTCGGCTTCTCGCGCCTGCTCACCAACAACGTGAGCGTGGCCATCGACGCGGGCGACTGGGGCCACCGGCTCCTGGGCCAGCTGATCGGCCACCAGTTCGAGGTCGCCATCCTCTGGTGGGCGATCGTAATCGTGGTCGTGAGCTGGATCGTCCACGTCGCCAAGTACGGCAACTGGATCTTCGCGGTCGGCGGCGACCTCGAGAGCGCCCGCGCCAGCGGCATCCCGACCAACCGCGTCAAGGTGGCCCTCTTCATCGGCACCGCGCTCGGCTCCGCCTTCGTCGGGGTGATGGAGACGATCCTCTACAACAGCGCGCAGGTGGCCAAGGGCCAGTCCTTCGTGTTCAACTCGATCATCGCCGTGGTCATCGGCGGCGTCCTCCTCACCGGCGGCTATGGCTCGGTGCTCGGGATCGTGCTGGGGACGCTGACCTTCTCCATCGTCAACCAGGGCATCTACTACACCGGCTGGAACGCTGACTGGGCGAGCCTCATCCTCGGCGTCCTGCTCCTGGCGGCTGTCCTGATGAACAACACCTTCCGCAAGATGGCCATCTCGTACAGTCCGGCGCCGAAGGCGAAGAGAGGGAGGGGCTGAGCCATGACGACCACCACTCCGAAAGCGCCGGCCGCGACCACGACGCCCCTGCTCCGCCTCACCGACATCAACATGGCGTTCGGGACAACGCAGGTCCTCACCGACGTCTCGATCGAGGTCCGCAAGGGCGAGGTCCTGTGCCTACTTGGCGACAACGGCGCCGGCAAGTCCACTCTGATCAAGATCATGTCGGGCGTGTACCAGCCCAAGTCGGGCACGATCGAGGTCGAGGGCAAGCAGGTCGTGTTCCGCAGCCCGCGCGACTCTGCCCGGTACGGCCTGGCCACCGTCCACCAGTTCGGCGGCACGTTCCCGCTGATGACAATCGGGCGGAGCTTCTTCGTGGGCGCGGAGCCCGAGAAGGGGTTATGGCCGCTCAAGCGCTTCGACCGCAAGTTCGCCAACGAGACGGCCGTGCGGGAGATGCGCCAGCTGGGCATCACGCGCGTCACCGACGGCGACCGCCTGGTGGGCGGCCTATCCGGCGGCGAGCGACAGGCCCTCGCGATCGGCCGAGCCGTCTACTTCGGGGCGTCGGTCCTCATCCTCGACGAGCCCACCGCGGCCCTCGGCGTCAAAGAGGCCGCGCACGTCCTGCGGATCGTGATGGGCGCCCGGGCGAAGGGCATCGCCGTTGTGTTCATCACCCACAACGTCACCCACGCCATGACCGTCGGAGACCATTTCGCCGTGCTCATCCGCGGCGAGAAGGCCGCGGACTTCCGCAAGGGGGAGAAGACCCGCGAGGAGATCACCGACCTCATGGCCGGCGGCGAGGCGATGTCCGAGCTCGAGGCCGAGCTCGCGGCCCACCAAGCCGCCCACGATCACCGCGCCCCTTAGCCAGCAGATCGTCAGCCGAGCGTCGGCACGGCGCCCGCGGCACCGCATACCGGCGGTGCGCCAGCGACGCGCTGCCCGCGCTTCGGCAGCGCCCGGACGGCCGAGC
Source organism: Chloroflexota bacterium (assembly GCA_021812735.1). The sequence continues at coordinate 30,050 of JAKAMV010000015.1, forward strand.
CCCATCACCGTCCGGGAGCCCACCTCCAAGACAGCTGCGTCCCCCCAGGAGTCACGAACCATGGCCGACCTCGCCGCCCTCGCCGCCGCCGTGGAGGCGGGCGACCGCGCCGCCGCCGCCTCGCTCACGCAGGCCGCGCTCGACGGCGGCCTCGACCCCAAGCGCGTGCTGGACGCGATGACCGCCGCGATGGACGCGGTCGGCCGGCGGTTCCAGGAGGGCGAGATCTTCGTCCCCGAGATGCTCATCAGCGCCCGGGCGATGAAGGCCGGCATGGCCATCCTCGAGCCCGCCCTCGTCGCCGCGGGCGTGGCGCCCGAGTTCACCGCGGTGGTGGGCACGGTCGAGGGCGACCTCCACGACATCGGCAAGAACCTGGTCGGGATGATGTGGAGGGGGGCCGGGTTCGAGGTCGTGGACCTGGGCGTGAACGTCCCGGCCAGCAGGTTCGCGCAGGCGGCCGTGGAGCACCGCGCCCACATCGTGGGCCTCTCGGCGCTGCTCACCACCACCATGCCCGGCATGCGCGGCGCGGTCGAGGCCGTGCGGGCCAGCGGCTGCGGCGCCAGGGTCGTCATCGGCGGCGCCCCCACCACCCCCGAGTTCGCCGCCCAGATCGGCGCCGACGGCCACGCCCCCGACGCGGGGGCCGCGGTCGACCTCGCCCGCCGGCTGCTGGCGGGATGAGGGTGGCAACGAACCAACGCGAGACCCCGAAGGGACCTGACGCATGACCGCCGAGACCAGCACCGGCCTGCCGCAGGCCGACGTCGCCGTCGTCCGCGAGCTCGCCGCGCAGCTCGCCGAGATCGCCGCCCTGCCCGTGCAGGCCGAGCGCGTCCGCGAGTGGCAGGCCCTCAACGACCTCCGGCCCGAGCGCCCGATGGCGATGATCGACGAGATCCCCTGGCACGAGTTCTCGCGCCCGGGCGTGCTCGCCGCCGACGAGCTGGCGGTCGTCTCCACCGACCCGTTCACCCGCGAGCTCGAGGCCCGCATCCGCCGCGAGCTCTACCGCTGGAGGCACATGCGGGTGGACATGGTCGTCCGCCCGTACCTCGACTTCGGCAAGGCCATCCGCACCACCGGCTGGGGCCTCAAGGTCGAGGAGGCCACGCTCGACCAGGGCGAGGGCAACCTCGTGCAAAGCCACAGCTACAGCGACCAGCTCGCCAACCCCGAGGACGTCGGGAAGTTCAGGGAGCCCGAGATCTGGCTCGACGAGGCGGCCACCGCCGCGATCGAGGCGAGGGCCCACGAGTGCCTCGACGGGATCATGGGCGTCCGGATGCAGGGCTGGCACGGCTTCGAGGGCAACCAGCTCGCCTTCTGCCTGTGGGACGACATCGAGCAGTTCCGCGGCACCGAGCCGATCCTGATGGACTTCATGGACCGGCCCGAGCACCTGCACAACATCGCCAAGCGGTACCTCGAGGTCCGGATGGCCGAGCTCGACACCCTCGAGGCGAAGGGCCTGCTGGGCTACGACCAGGACCGCATCCACTGCACCGGCGCGCAGACGACGCAGCTGCCCCACGCCGGGTTCGACCCGGGCAAGCCGCGCGCCGAGGACGTCTGGATCTGCGGCCGCAGCCAGCTGTTCGTGTCGGTGGGCGGGCCCACGTTCGACGAGTTCATCCCCCAGTACTACCAGCCCTACTACGCCCGCTTCGGCCTGGCCCAGTTCGGGTGCTGCGAGCCCCTGCACGCCCGGATCGACTCGATCCGCACGATCCCCAACGTGCGCAAGATCTCGATCAGCCCGTGGGCCAAGGTGGACGTCGCCGCCGAGGAGATCGGCCCCGACTACGTCTACAGCCGCAAGCCGAACCCGTCGATGGTGGCCATGGACGAGTGGGTCCCGGCCATCGCCGAGAAGGACTTCGACGACGTCCTCGCGGCGACCAGGGCGAACGGCTGCCCGGTGGAGTTCACCCTGAAGGACATCAGCACCGCCCGCAGCGACCCCATACGCCTCTGGGAGTGGTGCGGGATCGCCGAGCGCAGGACACGCGCCTGATGCAGGCACGCTTCCCGACGCCGTCGTCACGCAACGACTACCCCGCCATCCAGTTGCCGCCGGAGCGACCGTACGATCGCATCCGCGAGTTCAACCTCTACCTCGAGCCGGCGATCTTGGCTGCCATCGTGCGCGGCCACCGAGCAGAGCCGGTCCGACTCAGCAACCACGTCCTGCTCCACATCTACGCCGCCGGCGAGGAGCGCAGCGACCTGCTGAACGGCCTCCTCCTGGAACTTGTGGTCATGGGATCTGTCGCTCGCGGACATCGCACAGCGGTGCGGGTTCTTCGACCAGAGCCACTTCACCAAGGTGTTCAGGCGGCTCAGGTCTGTGACCTCCGGCCAGTCCCGGGCTCAGAGCAGCACCCCCACCGGCCCGCGCTCCAGATTCCGCCCGTGTGGCAGAGGCACTTCCCGCCCGAGGAGCGGGCACGCACAAACCCGGGAATCCGCAGCCCGTACAAGAACGCCGCCACCGCTCGCCGCCAACATCCCCTGCGAAATGGGCCACGCCCCACCCGTCCCATCAACGCGTCACTGGGATCGACACCCAACGCGCACCGCGACGATCATCTTCCCACCAGGAGTCCATGCATGGCCCCGTCGGACCGCGTCCCGTTCACCATCATCGGCGAGAACGTCCACGCCACCCGCTCCTACGCACGCCAGGGCAAGAACATGGTCAGCGTGGCCGGAGAGGAGCGCCTCGGCTTCAGGGACGTCTCGGGCGCCCAGCGCACCTGTCCGATCGCGGCGCCCGTCGCCGCGTCGACCGAGTTCGCGAAGAACAAGGTCAAGCACATTCGCAACGCGCTGCTCCTCGGCCTCGGCGGCGACGGGGTGCTCGGAAAGGAGAAGACCGGCGAGGTCTCCGCCGAGGGGGCGACCGACGCCCGCGACTACCTGGTGGCTGCGGCCGTCCGCCAGCAGCTCGCAGGGGCGCACTACATCGATGTGAACGTGGACGAGATCGACCCGACGGGTCGTCCGCGGGGTCGAGCGCGCCGACCAGCGCGGGCCGGCCGTCCGCGAGCCAGCGCCCGATCGCCGCGCCCGCGTCGGGGTGGAGCGCCACCTCGAGGGTCCTGCCGCCCTTGCCCCGCCGGAACCGCAGCACCGAGCGCCCCGGGTCCACGTCGCCCAGGCGCAGCAGCCGGACGGCGCTGTTGCGGGCCGCGGTGGTGACGAGGACCGCGACGACCGCCCGGTCGCGCAGGTCGAGCGGGCGCTCCCCGGCGCAGCCTGCCTCGAGCGCCCGCAGGTCCTCGAGCGTGGCCCCCTTCGTCGGGGTCTCCTCCGACGGCAGGAGCGGGTCGAGCGCCGCCCGCCGCCGGAACCGCCGGAAGGGGTTGGACGCGAGGTGCCCCTCGTCGACCGCCCAGATGGCGAGCGAGCGGAGCGGCCGGACGTAGGCGTTCACGCTGTTCGCCGACAGCGTCTCGGCC
>JAKAMV010000504.1 GCA_021812735.1 Chloroflexota bacterium
GATCCGCTGCTTCGCCATGCCCTACTCCGTGATGCTGGTGATCGCGCCGGCGCCCACGGTGTGGCCGCCCTCGCGGATGGCGAAGCGCTGCCCGGTCTCGAGCGCGATGGGGGTGATGAGCTCGACCTGCATCTCGACGTTGTCGCCGGGCATCACCATCTCGGTCCCCTCGGGCAGGCGGATGGCGCCCGTCACGTCGGTGGTGCGCAGGTAGAACTGCGGGCGGTAGCCGTTGTAGAAGGGGGTGTGGCGGCCGCCCTCCTCGCGCGTCAGCACGTAGACCTGGGCGGCGAAGCGCGTGTGGGGCTTGATCGAGCCGGGCTTGGCGAGCACCTGGCCGCGCTCGATCTCGTCGCGCTCGACGCCGCGCAAGAGGCAGCCGATGTTGTCGCCGGCGCGGCCCTCGTCCAAGAGCTTCTTGAACATCTCGACGCCGGTCACCACCACCTTGCGGGTGGGGCGGATGCCGACGATCTCGACCTCGTCGCCCACCTTGACCACGCCGCGCTCGACGCGGCCGGTGGCCACCGTGCCGCGGCCCTTGATGCCGAAGACGTCCTCGACCGGCATCAGGAAGGGCTTGTCGATCGCGCGCTCGGGGGTCGGGATGTAGGAGTCGATCGCGTCGAGCAGCTCCTGGATGCAGGCGTAGGCGGGATCGGCCGGATCGGGCGGCGCCTCGAGGGCCTTGAGCGCCGAGCCGCGGATGACCGGCAGCTCGTCGCCTGGGAACTGGTACTTCGTGAGCAGCTCGCGCACCTCGAGCTCGACGAGCTCCAAGAGCTCGGGATCATCGACCGCGTCGACCTTGTTGAGGAAGACGATGATGTAGGGCACCTCGACCTGGCGCGCCAAGAGGATGTGCTCGCGCGTCTGGGGCATCGGCCCGTCGGTGGCGGCCACCACCAAGATCGCGCCGTCCATCTGCGCGGCGCCCGTGATCATGTTCTTGATGTAGTCGGCGTGCCCGGGGCAGTCGACGTGGGCGTAGTGGCGGTGCGCGGTCTCGTACTCCACGTGGGCGATCGCGATCGTGATGCCGCGCTCGCGCTCCTCAGGGGCGTTGTCGATCGTGTCGAAGGCGCGGTACTCCGCCTCGCCCTTGAGCGAGAGGTACTTCGTGATGGCCGCGGTCAGCGTCGTCTTGCCGTGGTCGATGTGACCGATCGTGCCGACGTTGACGTGGGGCTTGGTGCGCTCGAACTTCTTCTTGGCCATCGCGGCGCTATCGACTCCTCAGGTTGCGGACCGATCCGCTCAGAATGGGGCTGGAGCCCACAATCGGATTTGAACCGATGACCTCTTCCTTACCAAGGAAGTGCTCTGCCGACTGAGCTATGTGGGCCCGCAGGGAGAATGGCTGGTGGGCAGGAGAGGAATCGAACCTCTACAGCCGAAGGCGGCTGATTTACAGTCAGCTGAGCTCACCACCTGCTCAACCTACCCACGGTCGACTGCGTTCCCGGGAGCTTCCCCGGCGTGGTGAAGAGGTCGAACGCAGTGCTCCTCTTCGAATGGAGCCGACGACGGGACTCGAACCCGGAACCCGCGGTTTACAAAACCGCCGCTCTGCCAATTGAGCTACGTCGGCACGCGAGGCAGGAATCTACCGCAGGAAGGCTCCGCCCGCAACGCGTATGGTACCGGCGGCCGCCGGAGAGGGTCAAGCATACACCGCGTCGCCCTGCCGAGGCCCCGTTCGTGACGCCGCTCGCCCGCCACCGCTCGCGCATCCGGCGGTTCAGCCCTCCCATCTGCGGCGTCACCGGTCCGGCAGCAGCAGGTCGCCCGGGTCGGGCTCAACCGATCGATCCGCTGCGCGGCTCGGTGGTTCCGGCGGTGCCGCTGCGGGGCGCGGCCGCGCGTCGTCGCGTGATCCCTCGTCACCGGCGTCGCGCCGCTCGTCCGCGGGTGGGCCCTCCGGCGACAGGACGGGCGGTGCTGCCGCGAGTGGTCGCGGGACGGGCCGCTGCGCGGCGGCCTCGAAGAGCAGCACCGACCCGGCCACGGCGGCGTTGAGCGACCCGACGTGACCCCGCATCGGGATCCGCACCACCAATTCGAGGCGTCGGCGCACCGGCCCGGTCATCCCCTTCCCTTCGCTGCCGACGACGAGCGCGAGCGGGCCCCGCAGATCGGCGTCGCGGTACGAAAGCGGCGCGTCCGCGTCGGCCCCCACGAGGTGCAGCCCCCGCGCACGCAGATCGGCCAGAGCGCCCGGAAGGTCGTCCACCGGGACCAGCAGCAGGTGTTCGACCGCGCCCGCGGACGCCTTGATCGCGGCTGGGGTCAGCGGCGCCGCGTTGCGCGTCGGGAAGATCACGCCGTGGACGCCACAGGCATCCGCGCTGCGCAGCAGGGTCCCCAGATTCTGCGGGTCCTCGAGCGAGTCGAGCACCAACACAAAGGGCGGCTCGGAACGGGCAACCGCGCGCGCCAGCACGTCGTCGAGCGAGGCCCAGCGCCGCGGCCCGACCACGAGCGCCACTCCCTGGTGTCCGTCGAAGCCCGCCAGCGCCGTCAGCGTCCCGCCCGCTACCTCGACGACGGGGATGCGCAGTCTGGCCGCGTGGAGCACGAGCGCTTCGAGTGCCCCGCGGCGTTGCGGCACCACGAGGAGCCGGTGCGCAGGCCGGCGGGCAGCGAACGCCTCCTCGACCGGTCGCCGCCCAGCGACGAGCTCCTCGGCCGGGCCAACGAGCCGCTCACCTTCCCCGGGGCGGAGCTGCGCCGGCACGGATCGAGGCGCGGCGACGCCCTCCACCACCGGCCCCCCGCCGCGGCCCGGCATCGAGGACGGCCCGCGCGGTGCGGCACCCCTCCCCCGGGGCCCTTCGGCAAGGCTGGGGCGTTCCCACGGCCGTGGCGGGCGCCCAGCGCCCGGTCGCGCGGCCGGGCCGCGTTGCAGGGACTCGCGGCCACCCGAGGGCGGCGGCCACGCTCGACGATCGGGAGGCTCCCAGCCCCATGGTGCACGGCCGCCGGATGGTGCACGGCCGCCGGATGGTGCACGGCCGCCTGGGCGACCCCGCGGGCCCGACCCCGGGTTCCCTCCGCGCTGCGGCTGTCGATCCGGTCCACCCGGCCCGCCGGCGGGCCCCCCACCCTCACCGTGTTGCCCAGCGCCGCCCGGCGGCCCGTGCCGACCTTTCCCTCCGTGCTCGCCAGCGCCGCCCGGCGGCCCGTGCCGACCGTTGCGGCCCGCGCCTCCGCCGCTCCGATCAGCCACGTCGCGCCTCGGCAGCCCGGCGCCAGCGCTGCCCGTCCTTCGTGTCGGCGATCAGCACCCCCCGATCGGCCAGTTCGTCGCGCAGCCGGTCCGAGGTCGCCCAGTCGCGGCGAGCGCGGGCGGCAGCACGCTCCTCGAGGAGACGCGCCAGTTCCGGTTCCAGCTGCTCCGGCTCCTCCTCCATCACCCCGAGCACGCGGTCCAGGTCGCGCAGGAAGGCGGCCGCGGAGGACGCGTCGGCGGTCGAGAGCGCGCGCGCGTCGACGCGGCGGTTCAGCTCGCGCACGAGGTCGAAGACCGCGGCCAACGCCGGGGAGATATTGAGGTCGTCGTCGAGCGCCGCGGTGAACCTGGTCCGCGCTTCCTCGAGCAACGCCGGCAGCGCGGGATCACCCGGTCCGTCCTTGCGGTACGTGTCGAGCGCCGCCAGCGCGGTGGCCAGCCGGTCGACCGCCGCCGCCGCCGCGCGCATCGACTCCTCGCCGAACTCGAGGGGCGCCCGGTAATGCGCCGCGATCAACGCATAGCGCAACGCCCGGGGCGAGTAGCCGCGCGCGTAGACGTCGGCCGGCCGCTCGATGTTGCCCGTCCGCTTGGCCATCTTCTCGCCGCCCATCTGCAGGTGGGCGCAGTGGAGCCAGGTTCGGACGAACTGCCGGCCGGTTGCGGCCTCGGATTGTGCAATCTCGTCCTCGTGGTGCGGAAAGATCAGGTCGACCCCGCCGGTGTGGATATCGAACGTTGGCCCGAGGTACCGCATGCTCATCGCGGAGCACTCGATGTGCCAGCCCGGTCGGCCGGGCCCGATGGCGGTCTCCCACCTCGGCTCGCCTTCCCGAGGGCCCTTCCAGAGCGCAAAGTCGCGGACGTCGTCTTTGTCGTATTCGTCGGACTCGACGCGCTCGCCGACCCGCTGCCGGGTCGGGTCCAAGCGGGCCAGTCGACCGTAGGCCGGCCAGCTCGCGATCCGAAAGAAGATCGAACCGTCGTCGGTCCGGTACGCGTGCCCCTTCGTGAGCAGCTGCTCGATCAGCGTCACCATCTCGGGGATGTGCTCCGTCGCGCGCGGCATCACGTCCGGCGGCGTCATGCGCAGCCGACGGGCATCGTCGAGGAAGACCGCCGCGTAGCGCTCGGTCAGCGAGCGGATCGGCACGCCCTCCCGCCGGGCATCGCGGATGATCTTGTCGTCGACGTCGGTGATGTTCATCACCCATGTCACGTCGAACCCCAGCCAGGCGAGATAGCGACGCAGCAGGTCCGCGAACAGGAAGCTCCGGAAGTTGCCCACGTGCGCAGGTGCGTACACGGTCGGACCGCACGTGTACATGCCGACATGGCCGGGCACGAACGGCACGAACGGCTCGGGCCGCCCCGTCAAGGTATTGGTCAAGCGCAGCGTCATCTGTCTCACCAAGTCATCGTCGCACCACCGTGGCCAGCGCCGTGGCCGCGACCCCCCGGCCGGCTCCCTCGTACCCGATCAGGTTGCCGCTCGACGCCTTCACCTCCACGAGCTGCGGCGGCAGGTCGAGCAGACGCGCGATGGCGTCGCGCATCGCTTCCAGGCGGGGGGCACCGAGCCGGGGGCGCGCCGCGCGAATCGTGACGTCCACACCGGACGGACGCCAGCCCGCCGCGGCCAGGCGCTCCACGACCGTGCGGAGCAGCTCCGCGCTGGCAATCCCACGCGTCGTCGGATCCCCGGCGGGGAAGAGGCGGCCCAGGTCCCCGAGCCCCGCCGCACCGAGCAGCGCGTCGGCCACGGCGTGCAGGGCGACGTCGCCGTCCGAGTGACCGCGCAACCGCGGGGCATCGGGGATCACGATCCCGCCGAGAGCCAGCCCGCCGCCCTCGCCGAAGGGATGCTCGTCCGCACCGTGCCCGACCCGCGGGAGGCCCAGGCGCGCGCTGAGGAGCGCCTCGGCGCGGGTCAGGTCCTCGGGAAGCGTCACCTTGAGGTTCGTGACGTCGCCGGGCACGGCCGTGACGGGGATACCCACCGCCTCGAGCAGCGCCGCCTCATCGGTGAACTCCCGCGCCCCTCTGGGCGGGAAGCTCGTCCAGGCCCGTTCCAGCAGCGCGCGGTGGACACCCTGGGGCGTCTGGGCGGCGGCGAGGCCAGACCGGTCGACCGTCTCCCCGACTCGGCCGCCAACCACCCGCTTCAGGGTTTCGGCCACGGGGACCACAGGGATCGCGGCGCCATGCGCGGTCGCCGTGACGGCCACCGCCGCGACGAGCGCGGGGGAGACCAGCGGACGGGCGCCGTCGTGGATCAGCACCACGGCCGTCTCGGTGGCAGCCACGCCCGCGGCGACCGACTCCTGGCGGCGCGACCCACCCGGCACCACACGCGCGCCCCGCGAGCGCAGCCAGGACTGTGCGGCGAGTTCCGCAACGCGGTGGGGGGCGGCGACCACGACGAGCCGGCGCACCGGCGACGCAGCGGCGAACGCGTCGAGCGTCCAGGCCAGCAGGGGTCGGCCCGCGAGCGGCGCGCTGAGCTTGTCGGCGCCCCCCATGCGCGTGCTCGACCCGGCCGCCACGATCACCGCGTCGACCGATCCCGGCGCCAGCCCGCTCGACCGCTCCACCTCAGTCGTCCACGGGTTGCGCGAACACCATGCGGCCGGCCACCGTCTGGAGCACGCGGGTCACGGTCACGGTGAGCTCACGGTCCATCCGCCGCGCGCCGCCTTCGACCACCACCATCGTCCCATCGTCGAGGAACGCGACACCCTGCCCGGGCTCCTTGCCCTCCTGGATGACGTGCACCCGGATCTGGTCGCCCGGCAGGAACGCCGGCTTGACAGCGTTGGCCAGGGAGTTCACGTTGAGCACCCGGACCCCCTCCAGCTCGGCGACCTTGTTGAGGTTCAGGTCGTTGGTCAGGATCGAACCGCCGCGCGCCTTCGCGACGGCCACGAGCTTGGCGTCGCCCTCGGCGATGCCGGGCGGATCGGTCTCGCTGATCTCGACCCGGATGCGGTCGCTGCGGCGCAGCTCGTTGAGGATGTCCAGCCCACGCCGGCCGCGAGCCCGTTTACGGGCGTCGGACTGGTCTGCGATGAACTGCAGCTCGGCCAGCACGAACCGCGGCACGATCAGCGTGCCGAACAGGAAGCCACTCGCCACGATGTCGGCGATGCGCCCGTCGATGATGGCGCTCGTGTCGACCACGATGAACGGCGCGCCGGGCGGGGTGGCCGGCTCGCGACGGGCGGGAAAGAGGCCGAGCGCTTCGAGCGCCGCGGCGAGGTCGTGGCGCTTGGCGACGGTCAGGCCGAGCATCCCCAGCCCCAGCACCAGCGACACGCCGATCGGCAGGTAGCGTCCGTACGGGTCCGGAAACCGCGCCAGGGGCAAGCCAAGCAACAGCCCCATCAGCAACCCGATCAGCAGCCCAGCGATGGCGGTCACGAACTCGCCCGTGGAGAGCGTCCGCACGCCGCGGATCAGCCACATCGCGGGCTCGATCGTCAGGTAGGGCAAGATGAGGAAGCCGACCGCGAGCCACGCCACGACCCACACGGCGAGCAGGAAATTGCCGCTGGGCGACTCGCTGAACAGGCCCTGCCCCCCCACGTTCGTCGACGCGAGCTGGAGGCCGACCAGCATGCCAAGGATCGCGCCCAGCACTCGTACGAATCTGGACATCCGGCTGGCGAGCGTACCACAGGGGCCCGGCCGGATCGGGCGCCCGGCGCACGGAGCGTTTCGGGTGCCGCCTCGAGCGGAGGCTCCCTCAGGACCGGACCCGCTCGACCGGCTCGGCCGCCAGCGCGGCGGCAATCGCTTCCCGCAGCGTCCGGCAGGCCAGCACGCGCAGCCCGGCCAGCTGCTCCGGAACCGGCTCCCCGGACCGGCCGCCGTACGGCACGATCGCCCGCTCGAACCCCAGCCGCTCGGCCTCCCGAAGCCGGCGGCCGAGCCCCGCGACCGGCCGCAGCTCGCCGAGCAGGCCGATCTCTCCCGCGGCCACGGTTCCGGCGAGCACCGGCCGATCGCGCAGCGAGGAGGCAAGCGCCAGCGCGAGCGGGAGGTCCAGGGCCGGTTCTTCGATGGCGAGCCCGCCAGCGACGCTGGCATAGACGTCGTGCGCGGCAAGCGCCACGCCGGCCCGGCGCGCCAGCACCGCGACCAACAGCGCGAGCCGGTTCTGGTCGAGACCGCTC
>JAKAMV010000505.1 GCA_021812735.1 Chloroflexota bacterium
GCGAGGATCGGCCAGTGCCAGAGGTAGAGCGAGTAGCTGATCCTGCCCAGGAACCGCATCGCGCCCGCTCGCAGCACCGCCCCCGGCGACCCGCGGCGGTCCCCGCTCGCCACGAGCGCCGCCGCCGCCGCGGTGGGGAGCAGCGCGTACAGGCCCGGGTAGGACAGGCTCGCGTCGAAGCGCAGCGCCGCGAAGGCGAGCGCCGGCACGGCCGCCCACCCCAGCGCTGCGGCGAGGCGGCCGGGCAGGCGGCTGACCTGCGGGCTGGCGACCGCGAGCAGGCCGCCCGCGGCCAGCTGCCAGGCGCGTGTCGGCAGGAGGTAGAACGCGAGCGGGCCCGCGATCTGCCCGACCTGCACGCAGGCGACCAGCGACGCGACGAGGACGGCGGCGATCGCGGCGCCCGCCACCCGGCGCGGGGTGCCGCGCCACGTCGCCGCGACCAGGAGCGCCGGCCACAGCAGGTAGAACTGCTCCTCCACCGCGAGCGACCAGAACTGGCGGAACGGCGAGAGCGCGCCGTTCGGGGCGAAGTAGTCCAGGTCGCCCGCGGCGAACCGGACGTTGACGAACGAGAGCGCGGAGGCGATCCCATCGCCGCTGAAGCGGGACAGGTCCAGAGGGGAGACGAAGAACGGCATGGCGCACGCGGTGACCGCGATGGTCACCGCGGCGGCGGGCAGGATGCGGCGGGCGCGGCGCGCGTAGAACGCCGGCAGGCTGATCCGGCCGTTCCGCTCGCGCTCGCGGACCAGGAGGCCCGTGATCAGGAACCCGGACAGGACGAAGAACACGTCCACGCCCACGAAGCCGCCCGGGAGCGGCAGGCCGGCGTGGTAGGCCACGACGAGCAGGATGGCGAGGCCGCGCAGCCCCTCGATGTCGGGCCGGAAGTCGGCCGCGTCGGTACGGGGGCCCGCGGCTCGCCTCGGCGGCCCGGGGGCCGGACCCTGGCCCTCGGCTCGTGCCTCCCCCCTGGGCCAGAGTGTGTGCACGCCGCCCTCCGCTGCCCTGGCCTGCCGTCAACCGCGTCGCGCCGCTGACGGGTCCGAGGCCGGCCCCGCCCCGCTCGCGTGCAGTGTGGACGACGCCAGCAGCCGGCGTCGAGCCGTTTCCCGCGCGCGGGGCGTGCCGCGCGCCAGCCGGGCAAGGTCGGCCCGGCTCGGGCACACTGCGGCGATGCGCCAGCACGCCCACCCCATGCGCCGTCCCAACCGGCGCCGGCGCCTCGGGACGGCCGTCTTCCTGACCGCGCTGGCGCTGGCCGCGGCGGGGCTCGCGTGGCGCCCGCTCGGGCCGAGCGCCGGGCTGACCGCCGGCACGAACCAGGCATTGGCGCAGGAGGCGACGGGTTCAGCCCTGGCGAGCGCGGCGGCGCCCTCCGCCTCGCCGGCGCCGACGCCCGCGCCTCAGGACCAGCTGTCCGCCGCCGATGCCGCAGCCGCCCGCCTCGCCCCCGCGCACGTCGCGCTCGACGCTTGGCCGGCTCCGATCCCGGAGCCGCCGGCCTCGCTCACCGGCTACGTCTGGCCGATCGCGCACCCGCGGCTCACGCTGCCCTTCGGCCCCACGTCATGGGGAACGCGCGTCGTGGACGGCAAGCTGTTCCACGACGGGGTGGACCTCGCCACGTTCTGCGGCGACCGGATCGTCGCGGCCCACGACGGCGTCGTCCTGGCCGCCGGCCGGCAGTTCGACAACTTCATCGGCTGGGTGGGCAGCCTCGACGCCTACTACCGTCTGCTCGACGCCAAGCAGATGTGGAACGACCTGCCGATCGTGGTGATCATCGACGACGGCAACACCTACCGCAGCGTCTACGCCCACTTCTGGAAGGTGGTGGTGCACGCGGGCGAGCAGGTCCACGCGGGGCAGCTGATCGGCTACGAGGGCATGAGCGGCCACGCCACCGGCTGCCACCTCCACTACGGGCTGTTCTCGCCGTACGAGACCGCCACGTTCGGGATCGATCCCAAGGTGGCGAGGAGCCTGCGGCTGCCGACGCTGGAGATCGCCAGAGTGGACCCGCTGCTGGTGCTGCCGTACCGCAAGGGGATCTCGGGCCCGGAGACGAACCTCGGCAGCGGCTGAGGCGGGGCGGGCCGGGCGCCGCGCCGAGCGCCCCGTCAGCCCGGGCGCCCCCGTCAGCCCGAGTGCCGGTAGCGCCGACCCACCAGCGACCACGCTGGGATCCGCGCGAGGGCGTCGTCCAGGCTGGGCCCGGGGCCGCCGTCCCGCCGCTCGATGGCGAGGGTCGGGGGCTTGCCGGCGCCCGGCCGCGCGTCCACCCCGGTCAGGTCCAGGGTCTCGCGCCCCGGCTCGGCCTCGCCCAGCTCCGCGAGCAGCGCGGCGGGCCAGTCCGGCGTCGGCCCGTCGGCGGTGACCTCGCGCTCAAGATGCCACCGCGGCCGCCGGAGCAGGATCGCCCGCCAGCCGGCCGCCACCTCGGGCCGCACGCAGCCGTCGCCCGGCACGGGCGCGTCGCACAGGTGCTCGCCGCGGGTCCACAGGGCCGCCTGGTGCAGCAGCGCGTACTCGTCGAGGTCCGCGAACGCGGCCAGCCGGTCGGCGGGCGACCCGGGCCCGAACACGGCCTCGATGGACGGCACGAAGACCTCGGCCAGGTCCAGGTCGATGGCCCGGACCGTCCGGTGGAGGTACACGTGGCGGTACATGAACAGCCGCGCGGTGAGGAACATCTCCAGGGCACCCAGCCCGGATTCGTACAGCGTCAGGCCCCGTTCCGAGATGAACGCGTACCGCCGCAGGCGCTCGGCGTCCACCGGGCCCATCGACACGCCGGTGAGGTAGGCGTCGCGGCGGACGTAGTCGAGGTTGTCCACCGTGAACACGCCCGAGAGCAGTGGCTGGAGCGTGCGCACCCAGCCGGGCACCGTGGGGTCCGGGATCGGCGGCTTGGAGATGAGCACCGACACCCAGCGCGGGTCGATGGCCTCGTCGTCGGCGAAGCGGTCGCGCTCGGGGACGGAGCCGGGCGCCCGCCGGAGGGCGGTGATCAGCGGGCCCAGCTCGCGTTCGATGATGAGCTGGCTGAGGTCCTCGTGGCTCAGGGTCTTGGCGCCCGGCCGCCGCGGGTCCGCTGGCGCGGTGAAGCGGGCCAGGAACCGGTCGTCGAAGAAGTGGGCGAAGGGCCCGTGCCCCACGTCGTGGAGCAGGCCCGCCACGCGCAGCGTCTCGACCACCAGCCCCTCGGACGGGATGGGCTCGCCCGGCGCGAGGCCGGGCAGCGACGCGGCCAGCGACGGGTACAGGGAACGCGCCCAGAGGCCCGCCTCGTGCATCACGCCCAGGCCGTGGGTGAACCGGGAGTGCTCCGCGGTGGGGAACACCCAGCGCGCGCTCTGGAGCTGGCTGATCCGCCGCAGGCGCTGGACCCACGCCGTGTCGAGCAGGTCGTCCTCGGCGACCGTCTCGGTGTGGAGCCCGGCGGCGTGCGCGTCGTGCGGCGTCAGCCGCTTGGTGAGCTCGACATAGCCGTGGATCGGGTCGCTGATCAGGTTGACCGCGGCGAACGGGGGTCGGCGGCCGGGCGCGACCGGCCCGCCGCCGCTCAGGGGATGCGCACCCGCTTCTCGGCCGTCCACGCGGAGAGGTTACCGCGACGGTCCACGGCCTGGACGCGGAACGAGTAGGTGGCCCCGGGCGTCCGGTGCGTCAGCCCGAGCCAGGTCATGGTGGTCCGGCTGCGGATCAGGCGCCACGCGCCGCCGTTGACGCGGTACTCCACGTTGAACCCCGCCAGCCCCGCGGTGTGCGTCTGGAGCAGGGGGTCCGAGCCGGACCAGCGAAACGTGACCGACGTGCCGCTGCGGGTCAGGGTGCCGTTCCGGGCGACCGGCGGGGTGTGGTCCGCGGATTCGCTGAACAGCATCGAGGCCCAGGTGGACCCGTCGCTCGCCCGGGCGATGCCGATCCCGATGTAGTTGAGGGTGCCGGAGAACAGGATCGCGTGGTGCTCGGGGCTGGCCTTCCACATGCCGTAGAGGTTGGCCGCCGCCGGCGAGCCCCAGGCGTACGAGGTCTCGCCGATGGTCTCGCCGAACGAGAGCCAGTCGATCCCGTGCGCGGTCAGCGCGGCGCCGGGATCCCCTCCCGCCGCCTGGTGCGAGAGCGTGCGCGAGGCCGCCAGGGCCGCGGCCCGCCCGGTGGCGATCGCCTGGAGTGCGGGCCACGAGCGCAGGGGCCGCAGGCCCGCCGTCCCGCGATCCCGGTTGAGCCAGCCCAGGATGCTGGTCGCCATCGAGGCGGGGGTGGGCGAGGCGAGGGTGCTGGTGGGGCTTTCGGACGGCGCCGTGGCCGCGCCGAGCGCCGGGCTGGCCGCCAGGAGGCTCAGCAGCAGAGACAGGGTGAGCGTTGCCGCAAGGTGTCCGCGACGCGGCGCGAACGGGCGGCGCAGGCCGAGTGCGTCGATCATGACCCTCCGAGGCATCGGGGTGGTGCGAGGTGTCAACGGGCGTGCGCCAGACTACCCCACTGCCGCGATCGGGTCCGCTTTGCCACCCCTCCCGGGCCGTCAGCGCGAGTACTGCGCCGCGGCCCGCGCATGCGTGGCCGCCACGTCCTCTCGGAGCGACGCCGGGGCGATCACCTCCACGTCCTCGCCCCAGGACAGGATCCAGAGCCGGATCTCGACCGTCCCGGCGAGGGTCGCCCGCCACTCCAGCCCGCCGCCGGCCAGGGTCCGGACCCGCTGGGACGGGTGCCAGACCGCCTCCCGCACCCGGGCGGCCACGGACGGCGCGAACCGCAGCGCGACCTCGGTCGCCGGCTGGTCCCAGATGATGTCCCAGGCCGGGCGCAGCGCGGCCGCCAGTTCGCGCGGCTCGGGCGCCTCGAACCGGCGGGGCGTGAGCGACAGGTCGAGGATCCGCTCCACCTTGAACGTTCGCAGGGCGCCGCGCCCCTCGTCGAAGCCGATCAGGTACAGCGCGTGCGTTGCCAGCGACGGCTCGAGCAGGTACGGCCGGACCTCGCGCCACTCCGGCTCGCGGTCGCCGTCGTACCCGGCCGGGGCGTACTGGAAGCGGACCGCCCGCTGCTCCGCCCAGGCTCGGGTCAGATCCTCCACGCGCCGGTTGTAGGCTTCGTCGGTGCGGCGCTCGGCCATCTCGTCAAGCGTGCGCTCGACGTGGCCGTGCATCGCGTCCGGCAGTCCCTCCTCGAGCTTGCTGAACGCGGAGGCGAGGGTGGGGTCGTAGCGGTCCGCGTACCGCGTCATCAGCCGCGCGGCGAGGAAGACGGCCATCGCCTCCGGCAGCGTGAGCCGCAGGGCCGGGAGGAACGCGCCGGCCTCCACGCCCCACCGACCGCCCTCGCTCCAGACGGGGACCCGCATCTCGTCCTGGAGTGCCCTGAGGTCGCGGTAGACGGTCCGCTCCGACATGCCCGTGCGGCGGGCGATCTCCTTGGGCGTGACGCCGCCCTCGCCGTGGGCGTGGAGGACGCGCAGGACGGACAGGAGGCGGGCCAGCCGATCCCGCTTGCCCTCGATCCGCTCGCCCTCGGGCACGTTGTCGCCAGCCGCCATGACTCCCTCCTCGACCGCTCGTCAGCCCGGTGCGTGGATGATCGCCGGGGCGCCCCGGTCCACCGCGGTCAGGCGGAACCGGACCTGGGCGGTGAGCGCGTCGGAGGCGAGGCCGAGCCCCGGCCCGTTCGCATAGCCGTCCGCCTGCCCGAGCTCGCCGTCGGCGAACACCCAGAAGTCGAGCTCGCCGCGCCACCGCGACAGGTCGACGCTGCCGACCAGGAGCGCCACCTCGGGCACGGCCGCCCGCAGCGTCGAGCCGTCGAGCGCCACCCGGCACTGGCGGGCTCGGGCGCCCTCGATGTAGGCGAGCCCGGCATCCTCGACAACAGCGCGCTGCGGCTGCGTCAGCGCCGCTCGGAGCAGCTGACGGTCCAGGTCCAGGCCCTCCGCCCCCGTCGGCCCGACGGCGACCCACCCGTAGTTGGGGAGCAGGCTCCAGGCGCTGGCGCCCACGCGGGCGAACCCGGTCCGGCCGAAGGCGACGCTGCTCGTCACGTAGCCGTCCCAGCGCACGTCGGCGCCGGACCGCTGGCCTGCCACGTCCAGCTGCCCGGTGCGCCGCCCGTCCACCGAGCTGTCCATCTGGAGCGCCACGGCAGCCGTGGCGCCCACCGAGAGCGCGCCGTCGCAGCGCGGCGGCTGCAGCGTCGGGTCGGTCGGCCCGAACTGCGAGGAGATCGCCGGCCGGTTGCCCAGCGACAGCTCGTTGTAGACGGCGGCAACGGTAAACGCGAATCCGGCGATCAGGGTGGCCGCGACGCCCATGGCCATCCCGGCCACCAGCCGGCGCCCGCGGGGCGCTCGGTCGCCGAGGCGCCGCCGCGCCACGCCGAGCCCGGCGAAGACGCCGGTGGCCAGCAGCGCGAGCGCCCACGGGTAGGCCGCCTCGGCCGAGGGGAGCAGCGTCTGCGGGCCCCCGCCCTCGAGTTGCGTCACCAGCCCTGCGATCGACGGGACGAGGAGCAGCACGGGCGCGATGGCGAGCCACGCGATGAGCGCGAACGCGCGGGGTCCCCGCGCCACGGGCGGCCAGACGACGGCCGCCCCGGCCACCAGGATCGGCCCGCCGGCGACGAGCCCGACCAGCAGGTCGATGGGCCCCCCGGGTCGGTAGCCCACGAGGATCAGGCCGAACGCCACCGCCCAGAGCCCCGCCAGGACGGCCCCCATGACTCGCAGCTCGAACATCCGCACCCGCACGGGCCGAGCATACCGAGCGCGCGCGGGAGGCTGCGCCCGCCCGGCCCGGCGTCGCGTCCGCCGACCGCCGCGGGTGCGCCCGCGCCGCCAGCACGGGCGGCGAAGGCGGACACCCCGTTCGGGGGTGCCGGGGGCCCGCGGCGGGTGCCCCGCAAGGTACCGGCCGGGTGGGACTCTCGGGTCATCGCCCAGCGCCGAATGGGCGCGCACAGTTGCCTCACCGCACCGCGAGATGCGGACCGCGATTGTCAGTCCGGCGGGGCGTCGGCGGCTCCTCCCTCCTTCCGTCGCAACCCCGCAGCCTTCCGAAGCGAGGCCGCACCTCCTCCCGGCCTCGCTTCGGCGCGTCCCTCGGGCGACGCGGGGCCTCGCCCAGACGGCCGGAGCGGGGCGTGCCGGCGGGTACACTCTGGGCGGCATATCCCGCAGGAGAGACGGACGACCCATGCGCACCCCGAAGGCCCTCGCTGGGCTGGCCCTTGCCGCCGCGCTCGCCGCGGCCTGCACCTCCGGCTCCACCGCCACGCCGGCCCCATCCGCGAGCCCCGTGGCCTCGGCGGCCCCGTCGTTGGCGGCGGCCAGCGCGTCCGCCTCGACGGCCCCGTCCGCGGCCCCCTCCGCGGCGGCGCCCACCGCGACGCCGAACGCCTGCGCCC
>JAKAMV010000506.1 GCA_021812735.1 Chloroflexota bacterium
GCCGGCTCGTGGGTGTGGGAGCGGTACCTCCGCCACTTCGCCGCACGCGGCTGGGAAGGCCACGCCCTGAACCTGCGCAACCACTACTGGAGCCAGACGGCGGACCCGACGACCCTCACGATCGAGTCCTACACAGAGGACGTGATCGCCGCGATGGAGCGGCTGGGACCCAACACCGTCGCGGTCGGGCACGGCCTGGGAGGCCTGCTCGTGCTCAAGGGCATCGAGCGTGCGCCCGTGGCGGCCTACGTGCTGCTGGCGCCCGAGCCGCCGCGGGAGATCCGGGAGCCGGCCCTGCCGCACGTTGTGCGGGAGGTGCCGGACGCCTGGGGACGCGCCGAGCTGGGCTGGGAGACGCTGCCCGAGAAGCTGATCCGGGAGCAGCGCGACCTCACGGTGGCTGACGTGGTGCGCATCCAGCACCTCCTCGGCCAGAAGCCGTTCGAGTCGGGGCCTGCCCGTCGGCAGGTGCTCAACGGCGTGCCTGTGGATCGTGCCGCCCTGCCGGACGTGCCCCGCCTGGTCATCGGCGCCGGCCTCGACACGTTCGTCCCCGAGCCCGACGTCGAGCGCCTGGCCGAGTGGCTGGACGCCCCCTACGAGCCGTTCGGCGCCCACTCGCACTACGGCCTGCTGCTGGGCGAGCAGAGCTACCTCCAGGTGGCGGACACGCTCCGGGCGTTCCTCGAGCAGCACCGCCTGTAGTCCGTCCCCGGGGCGCTCGGCTGCGCCCTGTCGACCAGGGCGCGCCGACCGGCCCGACGGTTGCGGGGTTCAGGCCGTCCCTGCTATCCTGCGCCGCCGGTCGCGTTTTCGCCGACTGCCTCGCCGCATTCGTCTAGAGGCCCAGGACACCGCCCTCTCAAGGCGGAGATCATCGGTTCGAATCCGATATGCGGTACCAACGATTCCCCCACGCCCCCGGTCCGCCCCGGGGGCGTTGCCGTCTCCGACGGCAGGCACCGGCTTCGGGTCCTGGTCGCCCGGTGACGAGTGCCGCGGCGGCAGCCGTCGCGGCGGGCGCCCCATAGCCTAGACTCGGACTCGCCCCTTCGACCCGCCATGGAGGACCCATGCCGCCCACCGCCGACCGTCGCCTCGTGATCCTCGCCGAGGGCAACTTCGGCTTCCACCACGGCAAGACCGCGATGGGCGTCATCCGATTCGGCCAGGACAGGGTCGTCGCCGTCATCGACTCGACCCAGGCGGGGCGCAACGTCCGCGAGTGGCTGGGCGACTCCGGCCGCTACGACATCCCGATCGTCTCGAGCCTGTCTGACGCGCTCGGCTTCCTGCCGCGGGCGAACGCCCTCCTGATCGGCATCGCCCCCACCGGCGGCAAGCTGCCGGACGATTGGCGCGCCGTCATCCTGGGCGCCATCCGGTCCGGCCTCGACGTCCACTCGGGGCTGCACACCTTCCTCGGCGACGACCCCGAGCTGGCCGAGGCGGCGCGCGCGGGAGGGGTCCGGCTGGTCGACTACCGTCGGCCCCCGGAGCGTATGGAGACGGCCGTCGGCCGCCTCCACGAGCCCGGCAAGCGGGTCATCCTGACCGTCGGCACCGATTGCGCGATCGGCAAGATGTCGGTGGCGCTGGAGTTGCGCCGTGCCGCGGCCGCGGGGGGCGGCTCGGCGTCGTTCGTGGCCACGGGCCAGACGGGGATGATGATCGAGGGCTGGGGCGTCGCGGTGGATCGCGTCGTCTCGGACTTCGTGCAGGGCACCTGCGAGTGGCTGAGCGAGGAGGGCGAGCGGCGCGGCAACTGGGTGCTGGTCGAGGGTCAGGGGTCACTGGACCATCCCGCCTACAGCTCGGTCACCCTGGGGCTCATCCACGGGGTCACGCCGCAGGCGATGGTGCTCGTGCACATGCCCGGGCTGGAGGAGCACGACTGGGACCACCTGCCGGACCGCAAGTTCCCGCTGAAGCCGCTGCCGGACCTGATCCGCGTCCACGAGGAGGTGGCCGGCCTGGTCGCGCCGTCGAAGGTGGTGGCGGTGGCCCTGAACACCTCCCGCATCCCAGACGAGGGCGACGCACGTCGCGTGATCGAGGCCACGGCAGCCGAGACAGGCCTGCCGTGTGACGACCCCGTCCGCTTCGGCGGCGACGCCCTGTGGGCGGAGATCGCGAGCGCCACCGAGGCGCTCCCCTGGGTGGCGGACAACGACGCGCGCGCCGCCGATGAGGTTCCGGCATGACGTTCTCGATCCGCTTCCGCACCCTCGAGCTCCCGCTCCGCGACCCGTTCATCATCGCCCGCTCCGCTCCCGGCGCTGGCCGCCACATTCGGACGGTGGTCGCCGAGCTGCGCGACGATGCCGACGGCCCGGACGGGCCGGTGGGCCTCGGGGAGGGGTATCCGGAGCCGTACTACGGGGACACGCCCGAGACCATGGCCGCGGTGGCGCCCCTGCTGCTCGACGCCGTCGAGCCCGTGGCGGGCGAGCTCCGGGGAGGTCTTGCCGAGGCACGCGCCGCCCTCGAGGCGGCCGGCGACCGGATGGCGGCAGCGCTCGCCCACCACGGCGCCGCGAAGTGCGCCATCGACATCGCGCTCCATGACCTGGTGGGCAAGCGGCTGGGGATCACGGTCCGCGAGCTGGTCGAGATGCCGCCGGAGCGTCCGCCCACCGACTTCACGCTCGGCATCGACACGGCCGAGGTGGTCGCTGAGCGGGCCAGGCGGGCGGCCGACTTCCCGGCGCTCAAGGTCAAGCTCGGGGGCCCGGCCGACATCGCCACACTCGAGGCGGTCCGGGCCGTCTACGACGGTCCGATCCGCGTCGACGCCAACACCGGCTGGACCCTCGACGAGGCCACCCTGCTCCTGCCGTCGCTCGAGCGCCTAGGCGTCGTGCTCATCGAGCAGCCGTTCCCGGCCCGTCGGCTCGACCTCATGCGCGAGCTCCAGGCGCGCTCGTCGCTGCCCATCGTGGCCGACGAGAGCGCGGTCACGATCGAGGACCTCGACGCGCTGGACGGGGTGGTGACAGGCGTCAACGTGAAGCTCGCCAAGGTCGGCGGCGTCGGACCGGCGAAGCGGATGCTGGCCCGGGCTCGGGCGATGGGCTTCCGGACGTTCCTCGGCTGCATGGAGGAGACGTCGATCGTGATCGCCGCCTCCGCCGCGGTCTCGCCGCTCGCCGAGTGGGTCGACCTCGACGGCTGCCTGCTGCTCGCCGACGACCCGGCCACGGGCCTCGAGCTGGGGCCCGACAAGGTGTGGCGGCTGCCGCCGAGGCCCGGACTGGGGCTGGATCTGCGGGCCGAGAGCCGTCCCTAGCACGGTGCCGTGGCCGCCGCAAGGCGCGTCGGTCGGAGACCGTCCACAGACTTGACGGGCCCCGGGAACGCTGTCCACCGAGGGCTGGCAGGTGTGGACAAGTCGGTGGGCAACATCGTGGAGAAGGCCCTTCCGCCCGGCCCGCGACCCTCGTAGGATTGCCCGAGCCGCCACTGTCCGGGAGGCAACCGCAAGGGGACAGGGGCGGACCAGAGCCCACAGGCTGCCCAACGGCCGGTGGCCGCCCGTGCGCGGGCCCGCCACCGCGCCCCGTCGCTTTCCAGCTCCTGGAGGACCCGTCTTCATGCTGCCCGCCGGAACCGCGCCGACCGCCGCACCCTCCAGCCAGGAAGCCGAGGCGTTCGTGCGGTTCTGCTACCAGCGCCGCCGGGTGGGCTGGCCGGAGCTCTACGACGAGATGTGCCGAGTCGCCACGCGTGGGCTGTTCCGCGGGATGGGCCCCGAGGCGCTCGCGGAGGTCGGTGTCGGGTTCAGCCTGTTCGAGACGCCGCGCATGGCCCAGCTCGTGCACCGCATCGTGGGCGAGGAGCTGGCCGCGCGGCGCGCGGCTCGAGCGGCGGTCCTGGACGCGGCGCGGGTCGAGGGCGGGGACCTGCCCGCGACCGTCCCGGGCATGGCGGCGAGCGCGGCCTGATCCGCGTTTCCGAGCGCTTCGCCGGGGCCCGCGCGCCGGAGCCGGCGGCGGAGGGCGACCCCTCAGGCGCGGATGCGCCTCCGGGCCATCTCGCCCTCGATCTGCCGCTCGGCCTCCACGTAGCGATCGATCTGCTCGCGGAGCTGGTTGGCCTCCGGCGTGTAGAGGTGGACCTGCTGCTGGAGGATGTACGACAGCCGACGGCTGGTCATCCGGACGTGGTCCAGGTTCTTCATGAGGACCAGCGGGTCCATCGAGGCGAGGTCGGACGGGGGGTACATCTGGTTCATCGCGGCACCATGCTAGCCGAAGCGGGTGTGGCCGCGCGGGCAGCCGTGACCTCGGCGGGGACGGTCGGCCCCGCCACCGAGCCGCAAGGCGTGTGCGCTGCCTGATCCGCTACAGGGGCCGGAGCCGCTGCGGCGGCCACGACCAGTCGATCGGCAGCTCGGCGGCGGCCAGCGCGCGCCGTCGGCCCGCTTCCGTGGCGCCCAGCACCAGGATCCTGTCGGTCTTGGTGGCCCGGCCGGCCTCGTCGCCCCACAGCCGGGTCATCTTGCGGTTGGCGGCCACCTCGTCCCGCACGATACCCGCCAGCCGGAATCCGGCCGGGCGGGCCGCCTCCTCCCAGACGCGCTCCGGCAGGTGCAGCCCGTCGCGCGACGGCTTGCCGCGGTCCTTCTCCACGTCCCCGATGACGAGGGCGGCGATCCCGTCGTCGGTCAGCGCCGGGCGCAGGTCCGTCAGGACCTCGCGGAGGAACGCCAGGTAGGGCCCGCGGGTGTGGGCGTCGTCGAGCTCCGCGTCGATCGACCGGGCGTCGAACCCCAGCAGCCAGGTGCGCAGCCAGTTGTAGTAGCCGTACTTGAGCACGCGCAGGTAGGGCGGCGAGGTGATCGCCAGGCGCGCGCGGTCCGGCAGTCCCCGGGCGCGGAGGGCGGCTCGAGCGCGCCGGCCGGCAGTGCGCGCGTCCCCGTGGAGCGCGATGCCCGACGTCGACGGCGGCGGCTGCCGGTAGAGGCGCGTCAGCTTGGCGGCCAGCGCATCGAAGGCGTCGCGGCGGGGCGCCTCGTAGCCGTGCTCCGCAACGAACGTCCGCACGTATCGCGGGGCCATGCTGAAGGTGTTCGGCATCACCGTGGAGAGGTACGACGGCGTCTTGCCGTGGAGGATCCCCGCCAGGGCGCCGGCGAGGAAGCGGTCCGTGCGGTCGTCGAGCCGCAGCTGCGAGCGCAGCAGCAGCAGCTGGCCGAGCGTGTGCGGGTGGAACGCCAGCGCCACCTCGTCGGGGACGGTCTCGTCGCGGGCGCCCGGCCCGCGGCCGGTGCCGGAGGCCGGGACGGACGCCGATGGATGGCCGGGCCGGGCCACCACGCGCTCGCCGAGCTCGTCCCACGCGGCCGCATCCGCCGCCCAGGCGAGGCGCAGCGCGGTCAAGCGGATCCGCGCCTCGGCGGGGCCAGCGGGCTCGAGCTTGGCGGCGGTGAGCACGTGGGCGAGCGGGTTGAGGTCGTTCCCCACCCCGATGCGCCCCTCCGCGACGGCCTGGAGCGGTGCCGTGCCGCGACCGGAGAAGGGGTCGAGCACCACGTCGCCGGGGCGCGTGTACCGCGCGATGAACGCGTGCGGGAGCGCAGCCGGGAAGCTCGCGAGGTACGAGCACATCGGGTGGAGGCTGTGACCCCACAGCCGCGCCTGCGCCTTCCACTCCGGCTCGAGCCCGAGGGACGGCAGGGCGCTCGGCAGCTCGAGCGCGAGCTGGCCGGCGGCGGACGTGGCGGTGCGTGATCGCTGGTCGGGCATTCCCGGGCTCGACGTCCCGCGCGGCATTGGGCTCCGCGCGCAGGGCGGCGAAGCGTAGCACGTGGGGAACGGCGCGAGGAATAGGCCGAATGGCGGATTGGCGAGGGGCGGAGCACCGGCGCGGAGCGCCAGCCAGCGCCGGGGACCGGTCAGCGGCGCGTGGGCGCCTCGATCCGCACGCGTGCATCCAGCACGACGGCCCGGTCGGACAGCACCACGACGGGGTTGCAGTCCATCTCCACGATCTCCGGGTGCGCCTCGACCATGGCGCTCACCCGCAGCAGCACATCCTCGAGCGCCGCGACGTCGGCGCCGGGGCTCGTGCGATACCCCTCCAGCAGCGGGTACATCGCGAGCGAGCGGAGCATCTCGTGGACGTCGCGGTCGGTCAGCGGCGTGATCCGCACGGCCACGTCCTTGAGCAGCTCGAGCTCGGCGTCTCCGGCACCGCACGCGATGACCGGGCCGAACAACCGGTCGTGCACGACGCCCACCAGCATCTCCACGCCCGACGGCACCATGCGCTGGACCAGCAGCCGCTCGACGGGGTGGCCCGCTGCCTCGAGGTCGTGCTTCATCTCCTCGGCGGCCCGGCGCACGGCGTCGGGGCCCTCCAGCCCGAGCGCCACGGCGCGCGCCTCACGCTTCCGGATGACGCCGGTGGCGAACGCCTTGAGGGCGACCTGGCCCCCCAGCTCGCGCGCGGCCGCACCGGCCTCGTCCGGGGTCGCGACCAGGCGCCAGTCCGCGACGGCGATGCCGTAGCAGCCCAGCAGGTCCGCCACCTCGTCCGGCGGGAGCCACCGCGACCCGTCGGCGGCCGTGTCGACCTCGGCCAGCGCCCGCGCGAGCACGCCCGCGGCATCGTCGACCCGGATGTCGTCGAACGCGGGCACATCGCCCTCCGGCGCGCGCCTCCACTCGGCGTAGGCCGCCGCATGCGCCAGTGCCCGGGCCGCCTCCTCGGGGAAGGCGTAGGCCGGCACCTTCCGCTCGGCCCCGCGCAGCGCCGTCGGCGCGATCTCGGCGGCCATGAACACGGCGAGCACGGGGATCTGCCGCTCCAACGACGAGGCCGCGCTGTGGATCTCGGCCGCCACCTCGTCGGCGCTAGAGCCCAGCGGCGGCACGAACAGGACGATGATCGCGTCGACGTGCTCGCATCGGGCGAGCACGCGGATGGCCCGGCCGAAGGCCTCTGGCGGCGCGTCGATCACGTCGATGGGGTTGCCGAGGGCGGCCATCTCCGGCAGGAACGCCGCCAGCTCGCGCCGCGCGTCGTCGCACGTGGGCGGCACCGCCAGGCCGTCGGCCTCGCAGGCGTCCGCGGCGAGGATGCCGGGGCCTCCGCCGTTGGTGAGGATGGCCACGCCGCGGCCGGGCGGCAGCGGCTGGTTGGCGAGCAGGGCCGCCACGTCGAAGAACTCGCCCAGCGTGTCGGTGCGGACCACGCCGGCCTGGTGGAACAGGGCGTCGACGGTCACGTCGGATGCGCCGATGCGGGCCCCGGTGTGCGACGAGGTGGCCCGTGCCCCGGCGGCTGAGCGCCCGCTCTTGACCGCGATGATCGGCTTGCTGCGGCCCACGCGCCGCGCGATCCGCGAGAACTTGCGGGGATTGCCCACCGACTCGAGGTACAGCGCGATCACGCTGC
>JAKAMV010000016.1 GCA_021812735.1 Chloroflexota bacterium
TGCAGCACCAGCGCGCCGAGCAGGACGAGCGCGGTGCCGACGGCCTGGACCGGGGTCATGGACTCGCCCAGGAACACGGCCGCCAGGATCACGCCGGTGACCGGCTCGAACAGCATCAGGATCCCCGCCCGCGTGCCGCCGATCCGTCGGATCGCGATCAGGAACAGCCACGAGCTGACACCCGCCGCCGCGACGCCCGCGAGCAGGATCAGCGGCCAGACGCTCGGGGTCCGGAGGGGGACCAGCAGCCCGTCGCCCTGCCCCGCCGCCCCGGCGAGCGCCGCGGCCCCCACGGCCGCCACGGCCATGATCAGGCCTGACGCGCCGGCGGACGGAACGGAGCGGTACCCGGTCCGGCTGACCTCGACGAAGAGCACCTGGGCCGCCGATGCCACCAGCCCGAGCACGATGCCGCCGACCAGGTTCGGGGCGTCCCCGGCAGTGGGCGACCCGCCGGCGAGGACGAGGACGACGCCGCCCATCGAGAGGGCGAGCGCGGCCGAGCGCCACCGGGTCAGCCGCTCGTGGCCGAGGAGGACGTCCGCGACGAGGACCCCGGCGGGGTACGTGTAGAACATCATCAGGACGACCGCCACCGGGGCCATCCCGAAGGCGTTGAACATCGCGGCGTTGAGCACGAGGCCGGAGAGGGCGGCCGTCGCCAGCGCGCCCCAGCCTCGCCCGCCGAGTGCCCGGAGCGCCGCGACGCTCTCGCCCGCGGACCGGGTGGCCACCAGGACGACCGCGATGAACGTCACGCCCAGGAGCGCCCGCCAGGAGGTCATGGCGGTGCCCGGCAGGCCCGCGTCGCCGGCCAGCTTGGTGAGCGGCCCGAGCATCCCGAACAGACACGCGGCGATGACCGCCGCCAGCGAGCCTGCGGCGACACCTCGGTCGGGGGCGGCGGGAGCGCTGGCGCCGTCCGCGGTCACGGGGCGGGCCGGAGGACGAGCGTCGCCGCCGACGCCCGCGCCACCGCGCCGGCCGTGAACGGCAGCGGCACGGTCTGGTTCGCCAGCCACCGCGCGATGAAGTCGGTGTTGTGCGAGCTGAACGGCACGCCGCTCTGGCCGGTGGTGGTGATGATCCGCGACGCGTCGAGGTTGCCCATGTCGTAGATCGCCCGCATCGACGGGCCGTTGGTGACCGCGAAGATGCCGGCCAGCGAGGTTGCGGCGGGCGGGGTGCCGGTCACCGGGTCGGGGTATGCCACCGACCACTGGTAGTACGTGTTGTCCACCGCGCCGCTGGCGCCGTTGACCTGCACCGGCGACGTGTCGAAGTACCAGTCGAGCGGTCCGATCCCGGCCGAGCCGAAGGTGGCCTCGCGGAAGGCGATGGTGTGGATCCGGCCCCACGACCACGTGCCCGGGTCGCCGAGGTCGCTGCGGAGCCAGCTGCCCGCGGTGTCGAGCGCCTTGGCCGTGACCGCCGCGGCATCGGCCCCGATGCCCCTCGCGCGGTCGCCCCACCACGCGGACGCCCGGCCGGCCGGCGTGCCGATCAGCGTGGCCGTCAGGTCGTTCGCCCAGTCCGAGCCGACGTAGCTCGCGGCCCACGGCCCGAGGTTGCCGTCGAAGATCGCCCGCTCCACGGCCAGCTCGAAGACGCTGAACGAGGTGCAGCCCGTGGACGACACCGTGCACGTGCCGTCCCAGCCGAGGATCCGGTCCAGCACCGCCTGGCCGTCGGCGGTTCCCGGGTGCGGGCGCATCGCCTGCAGCGCCGTCTGCATCCGGGCGCCGCGCAGCAGCGTAGTGTCGCCCTCGATCGCGCTCATCGTCTGCGTCGTGACCGTGCCCTTCGCCGCGTCGAGCAGCTGGGTGATCCGCGCCGCCCGGTCGCCGCGGTCGTATTCGGCTCCGATGAACAGCGAACCGGCGTCCACCGGGTTGTTGGCGGTCACGATGCGACCGGACGGCGGGTCGTACACGGACGGCAGCTGGTCGAACGGGATGAACGACACCCACTCGTGCTTGCCGTCCCAGCCGGGCACGGGCCGCAGGCCGTGATCGGACGGGTCGGAGCGGACCGGGATGGCACCCGGCATCTGGTACCCGATGTTGCCGTCAACGTCCGCGTACACGAAGTTCTGCGACGGCGCCCCGAACAGCCGGAGCGCGTCCCGGAACTGCGCCCAGTTGGCGGCCGTGTCGATGTCGAGGAACGCCTCGATCACGCGGTCCGGCAGGGCGGTCGCCGTCCAGCGGAGGGCGAACAGCGTCGGGTTGCCGGCCAGTCGCGCGTCGGCGTCGTTGACGATCGGGCCGTGGCTGGTCTCGCGGACGGTGAGGGTCACGTCCTGGCCCCCGGCCACCTTGATGACCTCGTTGCGGACCGTGAACGGCTCGGACCCGCTCGCCGTGAGGTACCGGCCGGGGTTGGCCGGGTCCTGCTTCTCCATGACCAGGTCCTGGACGTCGGGGTTGACGTTGGTCACGCCCCAGCTGATCCGGGCGTTGTGCCCGGCGATCACGCCCGGGGTGCCAGGGAAGGTGACGCCCACGACGTCGTAGGGGCAGCTCGCGCTCACCTGGGCGCAGTGGAGGCCGTTGACATACCAGATCGACGGCATGTTGAAGCCGAGGTGCGGATCGTTGGCCAGCATCGGCTTGCCGCTCTGCGTGTACGTCCCGTCCACGACCCAGTTGTTGGAGCCGATGCCGGCCATGCCCACCATCCCGCGGGCGCCGGTGAGGCCCAGCTCCGCGCCGATGCCGCCGGCAGTCTGGGCCAGGTCCGCCCACGCACCCGACGTGGCGGCCGTCACGAGGGCCGGCGCGCCCCCGATCCCGGCGCTCGCACTCGGCGCCGGCGGGACTGCAGACGAGACGCCGATGCCCGTCTGCTGCGGCGACGCGATCACCGGCCGGCCCGCCGGGTAGGCGGGGAACAGCTCGTCGGTCAGCTTCGGGTCGCCCAGCCGCTGGTCCTCGAGCATCCGGAAGATCTCCGTGTCCATGTTGCCGCCGAGGCTCCACGCCTGCACCTTGGCGAAGGTCAGGATGTCCAGCGGCCCCCAGGGCTCGGGGCGGTAGCCGTGGAGTGCGTCACCGAGGCCGGACTGGAGGGCGACCAGCTCGAAGGGAGCGCCGAGCGGCCCCGGGTGGCCCGCGAGGTACGCGTTCACGCCGTCGCTGTACGCCTGGAGCACGGCCTTGGTGCCCTCCGAGAGGACGGCGTAGTCGCGCTCGGCCGCACCCCGCCAGTCGAGGGTCCGGATGAACTCGTCCTGCTTGAGCGCCGCGGGGCCGAGGATCTCGGCCAGGCGCCCGGCGCCCGCCATGCGCCAGACTTCCATCTGCCACAGCCGCTCCGAGGCGTGGACCCAGCCCTGGGCGAAGAACAGGTCGTGGGCGTCACTGGCCGTGATCTGGGCGATCCCGTTGACGTCGCGGTCCACGCGCACCTGCCCGTGGAGCCCCGCGACGGCGAGGTTCCCCGACGTCACCGGCTGCGCGGCTGCCGTGACCCAGCCGACGCTGCCGACGACAAGCGCCACCACCACCAGCAGGACGACGGCGACGCCCCACAGGCCCCGCTTCGCGATCCGACCCACGCTCGCTCCTCCGCTCCTCCCCCTCCGGGGTGCCCGTCAGTCTGCCCCACGCGAGCAGGCGTCGGGCCGCCGTTTCGCGGCCCGTGGGCGCGGGGTCAGCGGGGGAGCAGCGTCCCCAGGCCGCGACGCTCGGCCTCGGCGAGGATCGCGGACCCGAACACCACGTCCGCGAGGCCGGTGCCGAGGTGCGTCACCACGATCCGGCCGGCCGGCCTTGGCGCGGCTCGGTCCAGCGCGGCCCCGATCATCGCCTGCGGCTCCGGGTAGCCGTCGAACTGGCCCGCGTCCCGGTTGGCGAGGAACTGCTCGGTGTGGTCGGTCACGAACAGGGCGGCATCGCGGGCCACCTCCGCCGCGCACATCGTCGCGTAATCCACCGGGACCACCAGCGCGTTCGCGGCCAGCCAGTCGTTGGTCATCGCCTGGCGCTCGGACGGCGGCGCGAAGGACGCGGCCGTCACGACCACGTCGGCCCCCTCGACGGCAGCGCGCGCGGACGGCGCGACCGCGGCGCTGGCGATCCCCTCGAGGCTGCGGGCGGTCTCGCTCAGCGCACCGGCTCGCGCCGTGTCGCGGTCGAACACGGCGAGCTCGACGCCGGGCAGGAGGCCGGCGATCACCGGCAGGTGGCTGTGGCCCTGGGCACCGGCGCCGATCAGCGCCGCGCGCGGGCGGCGCGGGTCCGCCGGCGCGGCCCAGGCCCGGATCGCGACGCCGGACACGGCTGCCGTCCGCTGGGCGGTGACGGGCCCCGCGTCGAGGATGGCCGTGGCGAGGCCACTGGTCGGGTCGTTGAGGATGAGGAGCGCGCTCAGGGCGGGGAGGCCGCGGGCTGCGTTGCCCTGGAAGCCCAGGATCCACTTGACGCCCAGGCGGTCGTCAGACCCGTCGGCCGAGGCGCCGGGCAGGTAGGCCGGCATCGCGTGAGCGAACGAGTTCTCCGGGCGGGGGTGGATACCGATCTTGGCGGGGAGCTCGGCGGGCCCCGCCAGCCCACGGAGCGTGGCCTCGGCAAGGGCGAGGCGCTCGGCGAGCGCCGGCATGGCGGCGGCCACGTCCGAGGCCGAGAGGTAGCGGAGCGGCGTCGGCTGGTCCATGCCCCGAGTGTAGGGCGTCGGCGCGGGCCAGCGGGCGGGCGAGAGGCGGCCTCGCGGCGGCCCGGGCGGGCCGCCAGCGGTCATGCGGGTAGCGAGCCGACCAGCACGCGCGTCGCGGCCTCGGCCACGATCTCGTAGCCGCCGGAGGCCGCCGGCACGACCAGCGCCTCGCCGGGACCGAGCGCCGCGGCCCAGCCGTCCCCCGACAGCGTCGCGCTGTCGCCGACGAGCGAGACCACCTCCGGTGCCTCGCCGCCCGGGTCGCGGTCGTGTCGTCCGCCCGGCCCGAGGATCTCGAGGGCGAACTCCGGGGCGCCCAGCCCGTCGGCGGGGAGGCGCCAGTCGCGGCCGCGCACGATCGCGGTGCGGCTGGGCACGATCGCCTCGAGCGCCTCGTCGCGGTGCAGCCGGCGCCCGGGGACCGCCGGCCGCCCCCAGTCCGAGATGCGGTAGGTGATGTCGGACGGCTGCTCGATCTCGTACACGAAGACACCGGCGCCGATCGCATGCATGGTCCCGGTGGGGAGGTAGAGGATCTCGCCCGGGGCAGCCTCACGCGTCGCGCAGCTCTCACGGCCCACCGTCCCGTCGGCGATGCAGGCTCGCAGCTCGGCCTCGCTCAGTCCGGGGCGCGGCCCGGTGATCAGCACGGCGTCCGCGCCAGCGGCCAGGACCACCCATGCCTCGGCCTTGCCGACCGCGCTGGGCCCGTCGCGGCGGCGGGCCAGCTCGTCCGACGGGTGGACCTGCAGCGAGAGCCAGTCGCCGGCATCGATCAGCTTGGCAAGGAGCGGGAAGCGCGGTCCGAGCCGCTCGATCCCGCGCCGACCGACGAGCCGCGCCCCGAAACGGGCGGCGAGTCGGTCGAGGGTGGCGGGGCCGGTCGGGGTGTCCGCGATCGTGTCGGGCCCGGCGATCCAGACCTCACCGATCCCGCTGCCGAGCCGATTCCCGGCCCACCGGCGCGACTCCCGCACCGGGCGGGGGCGGAGTACGGGCGGGAGCGCAGTCTGCATCGCCAGAGCATAGCCGCCACGCGGTCCCGCCCCCTGTGTCTCCGCCGCCCCGCCACGGGGTGCGCGATCCCGCCGGACGCGCGAACGCCCCGGCCGGAGCCGGGGCGTTCGCGTGCGTTAGGCTGTGGGTGCGCCTAGTGGCGGCCGAGCATCTCCCACAGCAGGGGATTGTCCCGGGGGTCGCGGTCCTCCCGCGTGTCCTCGGCGCTCAGCACGATGGCGACGATCGAGAACAACGCGAGGAGAGCGATCGCGGTGAGGATGACCATCGCGCACCTTCCTGGCGTGACGGGTGTCCGAACTGGCACCCTTTGATGAGGTTATGGTCATTCTAGCCTAAGAACCGTAGGCGTTCCAATCCGATTGGCCTAACGAATAGGTGCCCTGTGGCAAAGAACGACCCCGTCAGCCAGACCGACGCCCGCCTGCTGCGGATCCTGCAGGTGGACGGCCGACGCTCCTACGCCGACCTCGGCAACGACCTTGGCATGGCCGGCCCGTCGGCGCACGAGCGGGTGAAGAAGCTCGAGGCGAAGGGCGTCATCCGCGGCTACTCGGCCAACGTGGACCCGCGGGCGGTTGGCCTTGGCGTGCTGGCGTTCACGTGGGTGACCCAGGCGCCGGGCACGATCACCGTGGACCTGATGCCCCGCTTCGAGGAGATCGCGGAGATCGAGGAGTGCCACCACGCGGCCGGGGAGGCGGACTACATCCTCAAGCTCCGCGCCCACGACATGGAGCATCTGGGCGACGTGATCCGCCGGGTCCAGATCATCCCCAACGTGTTCTCGACCCGGACGGACGTCGTGTTCAGCACCGGGTTCGAGCGGCGCCCGCTGCCGCTGCGCCGGCCGGCGGAGGAGGGTCCGGAGGTCGCCGCGGAGCCGGAGTCGTAGCGGCGGGCTACGCCTCGCTCTGGGCGGCGCCCGCGGCCTGGCGCTCGAGCGCCGCCAGTTCGTCGGGCGAGATGAGCGCGTCCGGCGGCGGGAAGCCCAGGTACCGCCGATGCGCCGCCAGGACATCCTCGGCCAATTGGGCATCGAGGCGCGGGTCGCCGACGGTGTCGGCCAGCCAGGTGGCCTCGGCGCGCAGCTCGCGCGCGTCGATCTCCTCGTCGCGGCGGCTGCTGTCTGCCAGCACCAGCCAGACGAGGGCGCCGCCGGCCACCATGCCGACGAGCAGAAGCCACATGCTGAACTCGGAACCCATGGGTCAGGCCCCCGGGCGCACGGTGTTCGTCATCGCGCTGTAGCGTAGCCCACAGGCGATTGCCGCGCTCCGGCTACACTTCGCCGACATGCCGACCATGATGCTGCCCGTGCTGGCGCTGATCGCGATCACGCCGGACTCGATCGCCTTCCACCTCGGGCCGGTCCCGGTCTACTGGTACGGCGTCTGCTACGCCGTCGGCCTGGCCGTCACCTACGTCGTGGTCACGTACGAGGCGCGCCGGCGAGGCCTCAACGAGCGGCTGCTGGACAACGGGTTCATCATCGTCGCCGCCGCGGCGCTGGTCGGCGGGCGCGCGTACCACGTCATCGACCAGTGGCACCTGTACCAGAACGACCCGATCAAGATCTTCCTGCCCCCGTACACGGGGCTCGGGGTCTACGGCGGCATCCTCACCGGCACGCTGGCGGCCATCTACATCATCCACCGCTGGAAGCAGCCGTTCTGGAAGTGGGCGGACGTGGTGGCGCCCGGCCTGTTCACGATGCAGGCGATCGGCCGGTGGGGCAACTTCTTCAATCAGGAGCTCTACGGGCCGCCTACCAATCTGCCGTGGGGCATCGCCATCGACTGCGCCCACCGAGTCGGCGACCACGGCATCGCGCAGTGGACCTGCCCGCAGTACCCGTTCGAGACCACGGGCTTCACGCCGCTGTTCCTCTACGAGTCGGTGTCGGGGATCCTCGGCGCCATCGTCCTGCTGTGGCTCGCCCGGCGCTGGGGCCCGCGCATGCGGCCCGGCGACCTGCTGCTGGTCTGGTTCATGTGGTACGCCGCGATCCGGTTCTGGCTCGAGACGTTCCGTGAGGGCAACTGGACGTTCTTCGGCGTCCCGACGGCCATGCTGGTGTCGTCGATCGCGTTTCTGGCCGCCGGCGCGCTGCTCGCCTACCGCCACCGGCCGAGTGTGACGTGGGAGCCCTGGGGCGAGCCTCCCCCGCGCGAGGACGACCTGTACGACGACGAGGCCGACGACGACGACGACGTGGTTGACGACGACGACGTGGTTGACGACGACGAGGCCGACGAGGCGAAGTAGCCGCCCATTGCGCGGCGTCGGCGCCAGCCGGGACGAGACCTGCGGCGCGCAACGCGTCCCGGGCCCCGGCACGACACGGCACCCGGTGGGCCTAAGATGGCTCCATCTTCGGCGCCGCTCGTCCCGCGCCCGCCGATCGCCGTCTGCGAGTCGCACCAGAGGAGCTCTCGATGTCTCGAGTCCCGCGCCGCAAGGTCACCGTCATCGGCGCCGGCAACGTCGGCGCCACCACCGCCCAGCTGATCGCCCAGACGGGCCTCGCGGACGTCGTGCTGGTGGACATCGTGGAGGGCCTGCCCCAGGGCAAGGCGCTCGACCTTGCCGAGGCCGCCCCCGTCATCGGCTACGACATCAAGATCACCGGCACCAACGACTACGCGGACACGGCCGGCTCCAAGATCATCGTCGTCACGTCCGGCGTCGCCCGCAAGCCCGGCATGAGCCGCGACGACCTGATCAACATCAACGCCGGCGTGGTGGGGAGCGTGGTCAAGGCCGCCGCCGCCGCCTCGCCCGAGGCGATCATCATCGTCGTCACCAACCCGCTCGACGCCATGTGCCACGTCGCGATGCAGGCGTCCGGTTTCCCGCGCGAGCGCGTCATCGGCATGGCGGGCGTGCTGGACTCCGCGCGCTTCCGCTCGTTCATCGCAGACGAGCTCGAGGTCTCTGTCCGTGACGTCCGCGCGTTCGTGCTGGGCGGCCACGGCGACACGATGGTCCCGCTGCCGCGCTACTCGACGGTCGGCGGTGTGCCGATCACCGAGCTCATGACGCCCGAGCGGATCGAGGAGATCGTCACCCGGACGCGCAACGGCGGGGCGGAGGTCGTGGCGCTCCTCAAGACCGGCTCCGCGTTCTACGCGCCGGCGGCGTCAGTTGTGGAGATGGTGGAGTCGATCCTGCTGGACCGCCGCCGCGTCCTGCCCTGCGCCGCGTACCTCGACGGCGAGTACGGGATCAGCGGGCTGTTCGTGGGCGTCCCGGTCGTGCTGGGACAGGGCGGGCTCGAGCGGGTGGTGGAGATCGACCTCACCGATGACGAGCGCGCCGCGTTCGACAAGTCCGCCGAGGCGGTGCGCGAGCTGGTGAAGGTCCTGCCGGCCTGAGTCCCGCAAGCCTCGCGCAGCCAGAAGCCCCCGGTCCGCCCGGGGGCTTCTCGATTCGACGGCCTGCCCCGATGCCGGTGACCAGGCGCACCGATGGCCGCGACGACCCGCCCCCGCCCGTGGCCCGCCCCGGGCCGACCAGTTACCCTGTTGGCGTGCACCCCAGGAACGTCGCCGTCGCGCTCGCAGCCGCCGCGATGGCGATCGCCGCGGTGCTCCCGCCCGGGGCTGCCGCGATCGCTCCGGCGCCCGGAGCCGTCGGGCCGGCCGCAGCTGGCGTCGACCCGGCCTTCACCCCGTACCTCGCCGACGCGAGCAGTCGGCTCACGGCGGTTCTCCAGCTGGCAGCCGCGCCGGCCGTGGCGGGGCGGGGTCTGACCCGGGCCCAGCAGCAGGCCGCCGCGGCGTCCATCCGAAGCACCCAGGCGAAGCTCGAGCGGTCGGTCCGCGCCGATGGCGGGCGCGTTGTCAGCCAGTACCAGTACGCCTACGACGGGATCAAGGTCAGCGCGACAGGACCGCAGTTGGCCCGGATGGCGGGCCTGCCCGGTGTCGTGGCCGTCCGGTCCCTGCCAACCTACACGGTGGACAACGTCGACGCCGTCCCGTACGTCGGCGCGCCGGCGGCGTGGCGGAGCGCTGGCGCCACGGGTCGGGGCGAGACGGTCGCGGTCATCGACACCGGGATCGACTACACGCACGCGGACTTCGGCGGGCCGGGGACCTCCGCCGCGTACAGCGCGATCGACCCGGCGCTGGTGGCCCCTGGCGCGTTCCCCACCTCCAAGGTGGTGGCGGGTTATGACTTCGCCGGCAACGCCTACGACGCCGCCGCCCAGGGCAGCGCGGCCACGCCGGTGCCGGACGGCAACCCGCTCGACTGCAACGGCCACGGCACCCACGTGGCGGGGACCATCGCCGGTGACGGCGTGACGGCGGATCACGCCACGTTCACGGGGCCGTACACCAGCAGCACGCTGGCGGACCCGTCCAAGTTCGCCGTCGGCCCGGGCGTGGCGCCCGAGGCGAGCCTCGTTGCGCTCAAGGTCTTCGGCTGCTCGGGCTCCACCAACCTGATTGTGGACGCGCTCGAGTGGGTGGCCCAGTACAACGCGACCCACTCGGACCGCATCGGCGTCGTCAACCTGTCGCTGGGCGGGAACTTCGGCCAGGCGAACGCGCCCGACTCCGTGGCCGCCGCGAGCCTGGTGTCCACCGGCGTCGTGGTGGTGGCCGCGTCCGGCAACGTCGGAGACGTCCCGTTCGTCACGAGCGACCCCGCCGCAGCGACCTCGGTGATCTCCGTGGCCGCGCTGGACGCCTACCCGACCCTGCCCATGGCCTCCATCACCGGGCTGGGCACGGACATCCCGGCCGCCAACCAGAACGCCTACCCGGCCCTGCCGGTGACCGGCGCCCTGCGCGTCCTGCCGGACGGCGCGGGCGGTATCGGCCTCGGGTGCTCCGCCTCGGACTACGCTGGCGTGGCGGGGACGGTTGTCGTGGTCAAGCGGGGTGACTGTCCGTTCGCCGACAAGGGGGCGTACGCGGCCGAGGCGGGCGCGAAGGCCGTCGTGGTCGTCAACCGGGACGACACCAACCCGGGCGACCTGCCAGCTTACTTCGGGTACAGCCCCGAGCAGTTCGTGATCCCGATGGTCGGGACCGACAGGACGGCGCAGGCTGTCCTGCTCGCGGGGCAGGGAACGAGCGTCACCATCGTGGCGGCCGGCGTCGCGCCCAACCCGACCTACCGCCAGATCGCCGACTTCTCCTCGGTCGGCCCGCGCTGGGCGGACGGCTGGCTCAAGCCGGACGTCACCGCGCCGGGTGCCGACATCTTCTCGGCGCTCGCGGGCAGCGGCTGGAACGGCACCACGATGTCCGGGACATCCATGGCAACCCCGGTGGCGGCCGGCGCGGCGGCCCTGGTCCGCGAGACGCATCCGTCATGGGCCCCGCTCTTGGTGAAGGCTGCGCTCAGCAACACCGCGGACGCCTCGAGCGCGACGATCAGCGGCTATGACGTCAGGCTCGCCGGCTCGGGCGTCATCCAGGCGAGTCGCGCCGTGGCGGCCCAGGTTGTCGCCACGACGAGCGACGGGACCGCGAGCTTCAGCTTCGGGTACGCGCAGCTGACCGGAGCCTACGCGGCGTCCAAGACGCTCACCCTCACCAACTTCACCGGTCGGACCGTGGACTACCGGCTGTCGGCCAGCACTTCCCTGGTGTCGGTGCAGCCGGCGACGGTCCGGATCCGCCCGCACAGCTCAGTTCGGGTGCGCGTCCGGGCATCGCTCTCGCGGGCCCAGGTGGCCGCCCTGCCCTCGGCGGATCGCTACCAGACCTTGGACCTGGCCGGCCTCACCGCGCTCAGCGGCGTGGTGACCGCCTCGCCGGTCGGCCGGGCCGCCCCGGGGGTGCTGGCGCTCCGCGTGCCCTACCTGCTCGTGCCCCGCGCCGTGTCGGCGGTGGCGACGAGCCTCGGGCCGTTGTCGGTGCTGCCGACCGAGGCGACAGCGACGCTCCGGTTCTCCAACCCCGGCATCCGGGCGGGCAACGCCGACGTCTACGCGCTGGGCGTGACCGACCCGGCGGGCGACGGCGCGGACGGCACCGACGTTCGCGCGGCCGGCGTCCAGGTGGTCCCGGCCGAGACGCTCACCGGGACGGCCAACCCGAACGACCGCGCCCTCGTCTTCGCGCTGAACATGTGGGACCGGTTCTCCTCCGCGTCGCCGCACGAGTACGACATCGCCATCGACACGAACGGCGACGGCATCGCGGATCGCTACGTGGTGGGGTATGACCAGGGGGCTTACGCCACCGGTGTCTACAACGGGGTGGAGGTGGCGCTCACCCTGGACGCCACCGGCCGCGTGATCGACGAGCGCTACGCCGACGCTCCGGCGAACGGCTCCACACTGCTCCTGCCGACGCTGGCCAGCGATCTGGGGCTGGCCGCCGGGAGCGGCCCGTTCACGTACCAGGTCGCCGCGGTGGACGGGTTCACCGGCACGCCGGACGTCACCGCTTGGTCCATGCCGTTCAGCGCGTTCACCCCCACGCAGTCCACGGGCGAGTTCGTGACCGTGAAGGCGCACGGGTCGGCCAGCATCGCCGCCTGGTACGCCGCCGGCACGCCCGTCCTCGGCTGGATGGTCGTCACGCTGGACAACCGCAACGGGGCGGCGCAGGCGAGTCTCGTGACCGTGCGGATGCTCGCCGGCGGGTGATCCCCGCAGTGGCGTGGCAGCCCGAGCGCCACCCGATGGCAGGGTAGACTCCGGCCTCGTGGTGCCGCTCGCGACGCTCCCGGCGCTGATCACGTTCCAGTTCCCGGCCACCTTCACCGTGGCCGGCGCGGTGGTGCGCTGGGAGACGCTCGCCGGGGCGCTGGCCGTGGTCGCGGCGCTGGTGGTGGCGGCCGTGGTCGCCCGGCAGACGCCGGTGGACTTGGCGTTCCCGGCCGACGCCCCGTCGCCCGACCCGGAGATCCGGGGCGAGAACCGCCTGCGGGCGGACGACCTGCTGTACATCGCCATCGCGTCGCTGCCGGGCGCCGTGGCCGGGGGTCGGCTGGGCTACGCGCTGATCCACCTCGACTACTACACGGCGAATCCCGGGGCCCTTTTCGACGTCACCCGCGGCGGCCTCGAGCTCTCGCTGGGCGTGGTGGGCGGAACGCTGACGGCTGCCGTCGTGGCGATGCTGCTGGGCGTGCCGCTGGGCCGCTGGCTGCACGCGCTGACCGTTCCGCTCGCCGTGCTCCTGGTGCTGCTCAAGGTGGCGATGCTGCTCGGCGGCTCGGGCCAGGGCCAGCCGACCGACCTCTCGCTGGCCACTCGCTACCTCGGCCCGGGGCCATGGGGATCGCTCGCGCCGGAGATCCCGTCGTGGCCGTCCCAGGCCATGGAGGCCCTGGCGATCGTGCTGGCCGGCGCCCTGGCTTGGTTCTACATGGCGGTCGGGGTGTTCCGCCGGCGCAACGGGGCCGCGTTCTTCCTCATGGTGGGGCTCTGGGCGGTGGCCCGAGCCGTGGTGGCCACGACCTGGCGCGACCCAGCGGTGCTCGGCTCGCTGTCCGCGGCGCAGCTGCTTGCGATCGCCCTGGCCGTCGGCTGCGCTCTGGCGGTCATCGGGTTCGCCGCGGCCGCGGCAGCGGAGCGACCCGGCGGCGCGCCTGGCCCGGAAGGCGCGGCCGGCCCGGCGGCCTAGGCGCGCGGCTCCTGCTACAGCGCCTCCGCCAGGATCGAGGCCAGCTCCGCATCGGTCAGGACCACCGGGTTCGTCCGCATCGAGCTGCCCCGGGCGTCCGCCACCAGGGCCGGGATCGCATCTGGTGTGACGCCCCAGCGGCCCAGCCGCTCGACGCGCAGCGCCGCCGACCAGGCGTGCAGCGTGGCCACCAGGGCCGGGCGCGCCTCGCCGTCGGGTGTCGAGGCCGGCATCCGGGCGAGCAGGCGGCCCAGCGCGGCGTACCTCGCCAGGACGGGCGAGCCGGGGTCCCGATCCGCCAGGGCCGCCACGTTGGCGGCGGTCACGGGCGCGAGTGTGGCCCCGCAGGCTGCCCCGTGGGGGACCGGGTGCTGGGCGCCCAGGGGAGACGCGAGCCCGTGCACCGCGCCGAGGCCGGCGTTCGCGAGGCAGATGCCGGACAGCAGCGCGGCCCATGCCATCCGCTCGCGGGCGGCCGGTGCGCCGGGACCGTCCGGGTCGCCGTGCCACGCGAGCAGCCCGTCACGAACGGCCTCGAGCCCCGCCAGCGCGAGGGCGTCGGTGAAGGCGCCGGCGCGCAGTGACACGTACGCCTCGAGCAGCTGGGTGGCTGCGTCCAGGCCGTTGGCGGCGATCAGCTCCGGCGGCAGCCCCGCAAGCAGGTCCGGGTCCACGACGGCGTCCGCGGGGACGAGGCGCTCGTCGCGGAAGGACCGCTTGTAGCCCGACGGGCCCCGCTCGCTGATCACCGCGTTGCGGGTCGCCTCGCTGCCGGTGCCGGCCGTGGTCGGCACTGCCACCAGGGGCACCGCCGGCCCGGGCCAAGCGCGCGCGCCAGGCAGGCCCTCGAGGAAATCGGTGACCGGCGCGTCCACCAGCAGGAGCCCCGAGACCGCCTTGGCCGTGTCAAGCGCCGATCCGCCCCCGACGCCCAGCACCACGTCCACGCCCCGGCCGCGGTGGCCCGCCGCGATTGCGTCCACGACCGCGGGCGAGGGCTCGCCCGAGACCGTCGCCTCGCCGACCAGCGCGACGCCGGCCGCCGCCAGACCGGCTCGGAGACCGTCCAGCCGCCCGCCGGTCGCCAGCGACCGCGCGCCGCGAACCAGGAGCGCCCGGTGGCCGTGGGTTGCGGCGATCTCCGGCAGGCGAGCGATGGCCCCGACCCCGAAGGCGATCCGCGGCAGTCGCCCGACGGCGACCTGGCCGATCGGCGCGGCCCCGCCCGGAGCGGGGGTCACGGCTCGGGGACCTGCGGGGCGAG
Source organism: Chloroflexota bacterium (assembly GCA_021812735.1). The sequence goes on from JAKAMV010000016.1 coordinate 14,533, forward strand.
GCCGATGTAGCGCACGCCGTGCCGGGGCTCTGCGAACATGTCCGCGGTGGCCTCGCGCCAGGCCAGGTAGTGGGGCGTCTCCTTATGGGCCTGCGCGGCCGCCTCGTCCGCGTACCACTCGTACAGGACGAACCGCGTCGGGTCCTCGGCCAGCTGGAGGACGTCGAACCGGACGTTGCCCTCCTCGCGGACCGATCCCTGGTGGTTGGACCGGCACGCGTCGATGAAGTCGTTGACCGCCTCGGGTTTGACGTGGCAGTGGACGAGCGTGACGAACATGGCGGGCTCCGGGTGCGGGTTCCGTGCCGGACCAATCTACCCGGGGCGCCCGCGGCCGGCTCCCGGGCACAGAGCGACCCCCGGCGGGAGGGCCCGCGGGGGGTCGCTCGCGGTGCGGTGCTAGATGGCGCGGGCGAAGTCCGCGCGGCCGCGCTTGACGAACTTGCCGGCGCCCTTGCGGCCGGTGAACTCGCCGTTGCGGACGATGACCGAGCCCCGGCTCATGACCACGTCCGAGCCGCCCTGAACGGTCTGGCCCTCGTAGCAGCTGTAGTCCACGTCCATGTGGTGCGTGGAGGCGGAGAGGACGTGCTTGCGGCTGGGGTCGTAGACGACGAGGTCCGCGTCCGAGCCCACGGCGATGGCGCCCTTCTTGGGGTACATGCCGAACATCTTGGCCGGCGTCGTGGAGACGAGGCTGACCCACCGCTCCTTGGAGTACCGGCCGTCCACCACGCCCTGGTGCATCAGGTCCACCCGCTCCTCCACGCCCGGCAGGCCGTTCGGGATCTTGCGGAAGTCGCCGCGGCCCAGCTCCTTCTGGCCGTGGAAGTCGAACGGGCAGTGGTCGGTGCCGATGAGCGGAAGGTCGCCGTTCTCCACGGCAGACCACAGCGCGGCCACGTGGTCCGGGGTGCGGAGGGGCGGCGAGCAGACGAACTTGGCGCCCTCGAACCCGTGGCCGAGGTCGTCGAGCGTGAGGTACAGGTACTGCGGGCAGGTCTCCGCCCAGGCCATGGCGCCCCGGGCCCTCGCGGCCACCAGCGCCTCCACGGCCTCCTTGGCCGACATGTGCACGAAGTAGACGGGGGCGCCCGCCACCTCGGCCAGGCGGATCACGCGGGAGGTCGCCTCGCCCTCCATGCGGGAGTCGCGCGCCAGGCCGTGGCCGATGGGGTCGGTCACGCCCTTGGCGATCTGCTCGGCCGCGAGGATGTCGATGACCGGGCCGTTCTCGGCGTGCATGAGGATGAGGCCGCCGTTCTTGGCGGTCTGCTGCAGCGCCCGGAAGATGTGGTCGTCGGGCGAGTAGAAGACGCCCGGGTAGGCGGTGAACAGCTTGAAGTCGGGGACGCCCTCGTCCACGAGGGCGTCCATCTCGGCGAGCGTGGCGTCGGTGACGTCGCTCATGATCATGTGGAACCCGTAGTCTGCGACGGCCATCCCCTCGGCCATCGCGAACCAGGTGTCCAGGCCCTCGTGGAGCGACTGGCCCTTGTTCTGGACCGCGAAGTCCACGATCGTCGTCGTGCCTCCGAAGGCCGCAGCACGGGTGCCGGTCTCGAAGTCGTCCTTGGCGAAGGTCCCGCCGAACGGGAGCTTCATGTGGGTGTGCGCGTCGATCCCGCCCGGGATCAGGTATTTGCCCGTGGCGTCGATCACCTCGTCGGCCGTCACGGAGGCCGCGAGCCCAGCGCCGATCTGCGCGATGACCTCGCCGTCCACGAGCACGTCAGCCGCGTAGGACCCCTCCGCGGTGACGATGGTGCCGTTGACGAACAGCGTGCGCATCCTTCCTCCTTGCACCCGGAATGCCCCGTCGGCAGCACCCGTCGGCGGGGAGCGCGTAGAGGACCATCGTAGCCCTGCCGGCTCGGTGCCGGAGGCCTGGTGCACCGCACGGGGCCGCCACGGGTCGAATTCGACCGGCGCGGGACGGATCGGCCGCGGCGGGGGTCAGCCGTGGTGCAGGATGGTGGCGCTCAGGCGGAGGGCGAGAACGGCACCGGCCGCGGCCGCGGCCAGCAGGGACGTGAGGAACGCGACCATCTCGCGCGCCCGGCGCCGCTGGTGTTCGCGCCGCGCCGCCGGGCCCTCCTCCTCCCAGCGGGGGTCACGGTGGGACAGGTTTCGCAGCGACGCCATGGGTCGAACCTCCGTCGCGAAGTCTCGGCGAGGCGCGCCAGGCGGTCGAGAGAGACCTCCAGCCCAGGACCAATGGCGGCTTCGGCCGCCGTTCTGCCATGGCAAACGTCAGGCGATCCGCCGTCGATCCCGAACGGGGCCCGCGAGCCCGGCCACAGCTGTCAGCCGCGCAGCGCCGGGATGATCTCGCGGCCGTAGCGCTCCAGCTGCTCCTCCTCGCCCCCGTTCATCAGGTACAGGTTGAACTGGTCAACCCCGGCCGCCTCGAGTTCCCGAAGGCGGGCGATGTGCGCCTCGGCGGGTCCCACCAGGCAGAAGCGATCCACGATCTCGTCGGTCACGAACGACGCATTGGCCGAGCCCACCTCGGCGTGGTGCAGGTAGTCGTAGCCCTCGCGCTCGCGGATGTACGCGGTGAGCTCCGCCGGCAGGTCCTCGCGCGGGTACTTGGTCACCAGGTCCACGACGTGGTTGGCGACGAGGGCGGGGAACCAGCGGGTCCGGTCGCGGCCGCCGGCCAGGCCGCCGATGTGGGCGGGCGCGGCCGCCATCACCCTGACCGACGACGGGTCCCGCCCCGACGCCTCCGCCGAGGCGCGGACCTGCGAGACGAACCAGCGGATCAGGTCCGGGTCGCCGATCTGGAGCATGGCCCCGTCGGCGATGCGCCCCGTGAGCTTGAGCGCCACGGGCCCGTAGCCGGCGATCCAGACCGGCAGTCGGTGCTCGCCGGTGACCCAGGGCAGCTCCAGCATGGCGCCGTCGAACTCAACGGAGCGCCCCTCGGCCAGGGCCCGGATCACGTGGACGGCCTGCTCGAGGTCCTTCATGGACGTGGGGGCCTTGCCCAGGACGCGCCGCGAGGAGTCGCCGCGGCCGATGCCCAGGTCCATCCGCCCGCCGCTGAGCTCCTGGAGGACCGCCAGGGCCGACGCCGTCACCGACGGCTCGCGCGTCGCGGGGTTGGTGACGCAGGTGCCCAGGCGCAGGCGGGTCGTCGCCTGCGCCATCAGCGTCAGGAGGGGGTAGGGGTCTCGCCACAGGACGTGCGAGTCAAACAGCCAGCCGTAGTCGAAACCGGCGGCCTCGGCCTGCCGGGTCAGGGCGATCGTGCGCTCGATCGAGATGTCAGGCTTGAGCGTGAACCCGAACTGCATCGCATCCTCCGCCGGGGGGACGCCCCGGAGAATCGGACGGCTCGGCTGCCCTCCTCCTGACAGCCGAGCCGCGCGGGATCATACCTGATGGCCGACCGGTGCCGAACGTCGAGGACGGGCGGCCGGTCCTGCCGCGCGAGCGTCTAGCCTACGGCTTGACGAGGTCGCCGTACATGTCGGGGCGGCGGTCGCGGTAGAACTGCCAAGTCTGGCGAACCTTGGAGATCAGGTCCAGGTCCAGGTCGCGGATGATCAGCTCCTCGTCGTAGGGGCTGCCGACCGCGCCGACGAACTGCCCCAGCGGGTCCACGAAGTAGCTCTGGCCGTAGAAGTCGTCCGGCCCGATCTCCTTCTCGATGCCCACGCGGTTGATGGTGCCCACGAAGTAGCCGTTGGCGAGCGCGTGGCTGCCCTGCTCCCCGCGCCACAGGTACTCCGACAGGCCGCGCGAGGTGGCCGACGGGACCAGCACGATCTCGGCGCCGTTGAGGCCCAGGGCGCGGGCGCCCTCCGGGAAGTGGCGGTCGTAGCAGATGTAGACGCCGACTTTGCCGACGGCGGTCTCGAACACGGGGTAGCCGAGGTTGCCGGGCCGGAAGTAGAACTTCTCCCAGAATCCTTCGACGTGCGGGATGTGGGTCTTGCGGTACTTGCCCAGGTACTTGCCGTCCGCGTCGATGACGGCCGCCGTGTTGTAGTAGATCCCCGTGGTCTGGCTGTCCTCCTCGTACATCGGCACGACGAGGACCATGCCCGTCTCGCGGGCGAGCGACTGGAAGCGCTTGGTGGTGGGGCCGTCGGGGATCAGCTCGGTGTAGGAGTAGTACTGCTTGTCCTGGACCTGGCAGAAGTAGGGGCCGTAGAACAGCTCCTGGAAGAGCATGAACTGCGCGCCCTGCTTCTTCGCCTCGTGCACGTACTGCTCGTGCTTCTGGATCATCGACTCTTTGTCGCCGGTCCAGGTCGCCTGCAGGAGCGCGCCTCGCACGACTCGGGTCATCGTTGACTGCCTCCTCGAACAGCGTCGCGCTGTGGGAACCGTCCCACGCACCGGGGCGGCGAACCCGCGGCCGGGGTGCCCACCAGCGATGAATGGCGTGAGCATACGCCGCCGGATCGCCCGCGACAGGCCACGGTCGCTGCCTGCGCCTCGGCGGACTCGTCCGCAGTGCTGCCGGGCACGGGCCGAAACGGCGGGCGACGTGGCGCGGGGTTTCGGGCGATGATCTGGGGCCCGCCCCGGCCAGTGGGGCGCGGGCCTGGGCGCAGCCAGCCGGGAGCGACGATGGACCACAAGGCCGCAGAGGACGCCACCGATGCCGCTCTCGCACGGGCTGCCGAGCTCGCGCGCGGCTGGGCGGCCGGCGTGAACCGACGACGGGTGGCCCCGGCGGCCGTCGCCGCGGACCTTCGCGCCCGCCTGGGGGGTCCGCTCCCGGACCGGGGCGAGGATCCGGTGGCCACGCTGGACGCGCTGGCGGCCGGCGCCGAGGACGGCCTGGTGGCAGCGCCCGGTCCGCGCTACTTCGGCTTCGTGACCGGCGGCGGCGTGCCGGCTGCTGTCGGCGCCGACTGGCTGGCCAGCGTCTGGGACCAGAACGCCGCGATGTACGTCATGGGGCCGGCCGCGTCGGTGGCCGAGGAGGTTGCGGGGGCGTGGGCGGCCGAGTTGCTCGGCCTGCCGGCGGGCGTGTCGGTCGGGTTCACCACGGGGGCCACGATGGCCTCGTTCGCCGCGCTCGCGGCGGGCCGGCACTCGCTCCTCGAGCGCGCCGGCTGGGACGCGGAGCGCGACGGGCTGTTCGGCGCGCCGGAGGTGCCGGTCGTCGTGGGCGAGGAGGCCCACGTCACGATCCACGCCGCCCTCGGGATGCTGGGCATGGGCCGGGACCGCGTGACGCGCGTCGCGACCGATGGCCAGGGGCGGATGCGGGCGGACGCGCTGGCCGCCGTCCTCGCCGGCCTGGACCGTCCGGCGCTCGTGTGCGCGCAGGCGGGCAACGTCAACACGGGCGCCTTCGACCCGCTGCCCGAGATCGCGGACCTCGTCCGGGCGAACGGCGGCTGGCTCCACGCGGACGGCGCATTCGGGCTGTGGGCGGCAGCGGACCCCGCCCGGCGGCACTTGGTCGCGGGCGCGGACCGGGCAGACTCGTGGACCACCGACGCCCACAAGTGGCTCAACGTCCCGTACGACTCGGGGCTGGTGTTCACCGCGCACCCGGCCGCCCACCACGCGGCCATGACCCTCGGCGCGGCGTACTACGTGGAGACCGGGGGAGGGGAGCGGGATCCGTACAACTGGGTGGCCGAGTCGTCGCGCCGCGCCCGAGGGTTCGCGGTCTGGGCTGCGATCCGCTCGCTGGGCCGCGACGGCGTGGCCGAGATGGTCGGCCGCACCTGCGACCTGGCGCGGCGTTTCGCGGCAGGCCTCCACGGCGCGCCTGGGATCGGGATCCGCGTCCTCAATGACGTGGTGCTCAACCAGGTGCTCGTCCGCTTCGACGACCCGACGGGCGACGCGGCTGCCGGCGATGCGCGCACGGCTGCCGTCATCGAGGCGGTGCAGGCCGAGGGGACGCTGTGGCTGGGCGGCTCCGTCTGGCACGGCCGGCGCGTGATGCGCATCTCGGTGTCGGGGTGGCGGACGACAGCCGACGACGTGGACCGCTCGGTCGCGGCCGTCCTGCGGATCGCAGGCGGCATCGTCAGCGTTCCGCCCAGGGGTTAGCCCCCGGGGCGGCGTCCGGCCAACCCGCGCCGACGGGCGCTCCGGGCCCGCTCCGCAACTCGCCCGCTGTGCTGTAATTGGCGGCATCGCGCTTCGTCGCAACCGCACGGGCCGCCCGCATCGCGGTCCGACTGGAGGTCTCATGGGCATCAGCGCCGCGCCGCGCATGACAAGCGAGGAGATCGTCTCGCTGTCCCGCGCCCACACCATGTTCTCGTGGTCGGTCCAGAGCCAGCTGGACCCGCTGGCGATCGACCGCGCCGAGGGCGTCTACCTGTACACGCCCGAGGGCCGGAAGATCCTCGACTTCAACGCCCAGCTGATGTCGGTCAACATCGGCCACGGCGACCGGCGCGTCATCGACGCGATCAACGAGCAGGCGTCCAGGCTGCAGTTCGTGCAGCCGGCCTTCGCCACCGAGATCCGCGCCCGGCTCGGCGCCAAGATGGCCGAGATCCTGCCCGGCGACATGAACAAGGTGTTCTTCACCCTCGGCGGGGCGGAGTCGGTGGAGAACGCCATCAAGCTGGCGCGCCACGTCACCGGCAAGCACAAGCTGCTCGCCCGCTACCGCGCGTACCACGGCGCCACGGCCGGCGCGATGACGCTCACCGGCGACTACCGCCGCTGGGCCAACGAGCCGGGGATCGTGGGCGTGGTCCGCTACCCGGACACGCACCGCTGGGGCGAGAAGGAGCCGCGGCCGGCCGACGAGGCCCTCAACGGCCTCGAGGACGTCATCAAGTACGAGGGCGCCCACACGATCGCGGCGGTGTTCCTCGAGACCGTCGTCGGCACCAACGGCATCCTCATCCCGCCCGACGGGTACCTCAAGGGGGTCCGGGACCTGTGCGACAAGTACGGGATCCTGATGGTCGCCGACGAGGTCATGGCGGGCTTCGGCCGAACGGGCCGCTGGTTCGCCGTTGACCACTGGGACGTCGTGCCGGACCTGATGACCATGGCCAAGGGCCTGACCTCGTCCTACCTGCCGCTGGGCGCGGTGGCGATGAACGGCAAGGTTGCCGAGGCCATGGACGGCAAGATGTTCTACGGCGGCCTCACCTACTCGTCTCACCCGGTGTCGCTGGCGGCGGCGCTGGCGACGATCAAGGTGTACGAGGAGGACGACCTCATCGGCAACGCCGCGCGGATGGGCGAGGTGCTGCGCAAGCACCACGAGTCGCTGGCGGCGAAGCACCCGTCCGTGGGCGCGCACCGCAACATCGGCCTGTTCGGCATCCTGGACCTGGTTCGCAAGCAGGACCCGTGGACGCCGATCACCCCGTTCAACGGCACGTCGGACGAGATGAAGGCGATCGGCAAGTTCTTCCGCGAGAACGGGCTGTACACCATGATCTCGAACAACTCGATCCACACCAACCCGCCGCTGTGCATCAACGAGGAGCAGCTGGCGGAGGGCTTCGCGATCATCGACAAGGCGCTCGACATCGCGGACCAGGCCGTCGTCGGCTAGGGTTCGCGCTCGCGACTGACGCGGATGGCCGGCTCCTCCGGGGCCGGCCATCGCGATTCCGGGGCCCTCGCGCCCCGGTCCGGCCGCGCCGGCGACCCCGGCCCGCGACCGACGCGCGCCGACGCTCGACACCGACGCGCGCCGACGCTTGACGCCGCGCGCGCCACCCCGGATGCTCCCGCCATGCCGACGTTGCCCGCCCCCTCGTCACTCTCCCGCCCGATCATCGCCGACGGCGCGATGGGCACCGCCCTGTTCGCCGGCGGCATGCCGGTGGGGGAGGCGCCGGAGGCCTGGCTGCTGACGCCCGAGGGCGCCGCCATGGTGGAGGGCGTGCACCGCAGTCATGTGGGCGCGGGCTCGTCCCTCGTCCTCACCTCCACCTTCGGCGCCAACAGGATCAGGATCGCAGGCTCGGAGATCGAGGGCCGCACCGAGGACGTGGTCGCGGCGGCTGTCCGGGCGGCGCGGGCGGCGGCGGGACCGGACCGGCTCGTGGCCGGCTCGATGGGCCCCACGGGCGGCCTGCTCGTGCCCTACGGCCCACTCGACGCGGGCGAGGTCCGCGACGCCTATGCGCAGGAGGCCGCGGCGCTGGCCGCGGCCGGCGCGGACGTCATCTGGGTGGAGACCATGATGGACCTCAACGAGGCGCTGGCCGCGGTCGAGGGGGCGAAGGCGGGCGCCCCCGGCGTGCCCGTGATCGCCACGCTCGTGTTCGCCGCCCGGAACCGGACCATGTTCGGCAACCGCGCCGAGGAGGCCGCCGACCGGCTCGTCGAGCTGGGCGTGGCGGGGATCGGAGCCAACTGCGGCGACGGCTGGGGTCCCGTCGAGGCCGTGATCCCGATCCTCGCCGCGCACGCGCCAGGCCTGCACATCGTGGCCAAGGCCAATGCCGGCATCCCGTCCGGCACCGCGGACGGCGTCACCACCTACCCTGGCACGCCAGATGAGGCGGCCGCGTACGCGCGCCGCGTGGCCGACATGGGCGCCACGATCGTCGGGGGCTGCTGCGGGACGACAGCGGCGCACGTGGCGGCGATCGCCGGGGCGCTCCGCGGCTGACGCCCGACAGGCCGTCGCCGCTTGACAGAGGAGCAACTCATGAGCGCGCTCTCGGGCCCCGGGCGATGACGGCGACGAGGCCGTCGCTCGCGCCGGAGGAGGCGAGCATGCGGGAGGCGGTCGTCCGCATCGCGCTCGTGATCGGGGCCGTGGCGATTGCCACGGCCGCCGCGGCGATCCTCGAGCAGGGCGTCGGCATGGAGGACGCGTCGCCGGTCTACCTGATCGCCGTCGTGGCGGCGGCCAGCCTGCTGGGGACCTGGGCCGCGATCGCCACCTCGGTCGCGTCGTTCCTCGTCTACGACTTCCTGTTCACGACACCGCGGTTCACGCTCACGGTCTCGAACCCGACCGAGTGGCTCAGCCTGCTGCTGTTCCTGCTCGTCGCCGCCGTGATCGGCCGCCTGGCCGCGCTGCAGCGGGAGCGTGCCGAGGAGGCCGACCGGCGCGTGCGCGAGGGCGTGGCGCTGGTCGCGATGAGCCGCGCCGTGGCCCTGGCCGCGACCTTCGAGGAGGCGGCGACGGAGATCGCCGGCCGCCTGCAGGCCGATGCCGAGATGGAGGCGGTCTGGGTGGAGACGGCCGAGTCGTCCGGCCGGGCCGTCGCCTGGACGGGGTTGCGGCCGCCCGCGGACCCGGGCGTGCCGTGGGTGCTCGTGCGGTCCGACGACGGCGAGGGGACCGAGTGGCTCCGCCTCCACTCCGGTGCTGCCGCCATGCCGACCGACACGGAGGCTCCTGCCCACTACCTCGTGCCGATCGTCGCTGGCGACGAGCGCGAGGGCCGGATCCACGCCACGCGACGGTCCGGCGCTCCGCGCCCCGGGCGCGGAGCGCGCCGCCTGCTGGCGTTGGCCGCCGACCAGCTCGCGATCGCCTTCCGCCGGGACGAGCTCCGCTCCGAGCTGACCGCCGCCGAGGTGGCCCGCCAGAGCGACGCCCTCCGCGGGGCGATCCTGGACTCCGTGTCGCATGACCTGCGGACGCCGGTCGCATCGATCCGCGCCCTGGCGGGCGGGCTCGCGGATGCCGCCTCGGCCCTCGACGCGGCCGAGGTCCGGATCACCGCTGAGAAGATCGACGCCGAGGGCGAGCGTCTGGGCGCGCTCGTCAACGGCCTGCTGGACATGGGCCGGATCCAGTCGGGAGCCGTCCGACCCGACCTGCGCCCCTACGACTTGGCAGACCTCGTCGAGACGACCCTGCGCCACCGGTCGGCGGCCGGCACGCCGCGCGCGATCGAGGTGGCCGTCCCCGAGGACCTCCCGCCCGTGCTGGCTGATGCGGTGCTGCTCGACGTGGCGCTGGGCAACGTGGTGGACAACGCGCTCGCCCACACGCCAGTCGGTGCTCGAGTGCGCGTGGCTGCGCGCGAGGACGGCCTCGGCTGGGTGGCCCTCGTCGTTGACGACGCGGGCCCGGGGGTGCCGGCGGAAGCCCTGCCGCACCTGTTCGAGCGCTTCTTCCGGGTGCGCTCCGGGTCGGAGGGGTCGCGACGGGGCATGGGCCTCGGGCTGGCCATCGCCAAGGGCTTCGTGGACGCGATGGGCGGGTCCATCGCCGCGGAGGCGAGCGGGTTCGGGGGCCTCGCCGTCCGGATCCGGCTGCCCGTCGCCCCGGAGGATGGCGAGCGATGAGCGGCGCCCGCGTCCTGCTCGTCGAGGACGACGACGTGGCGAGGTCGGCGGTGGCGCAGAACCTCGCCGCTCACGGCTATGCCGTGGCAGAGGCGGAGGACGCAGCGGCGGCCCTCCGCTCGTGGGACGCCGCCCGTCCCGACCTGATCGTGCTGGACCTCGGCCTGCCCGACCTCGATGGCCAGGCGGTGATCCGCCGTGTTCGCCGCGAGGCCGCCACGCCGATCCTCGTCATCTCGGCGCGCGGCCGCGAGGCGGACAAGATCGAGGCGCTGGAGGCCGGAGCCGACGACTACGTGACCAAGCCCTACGGGATTGGCGAGGTGCGGGCGCGCATCGCGGCGCTCCTGCGGCGTGCCGGCGGGCCTGCGGGCGAGCCCACGGGCGTGCTGCGCAACGGCTCCATCGCCCTCGACCCGGTGCGACGGGTCGTCACCGTCAACGACACCGAGGTGGCCCTGACCCCGCGCGAGTACGAGCTGCTCAAGCAGATGCTCGGCGCGCCCGGCCGGGTCCTCACCCGCGGCCGCCTGCTGCGCGCCGTGTGGGGCACGGCCTACAGCGACGAGGGCCACTACCTCCACGTCTACGTCTCGCGGCTGCGGCGCAAGCTGGCCGCGGCCGACCCCGCCGGCGACGCCCGGGAACTGGTGGAGGCGGAGCCCGGCGTGGGCTACCGCGTGCGCGAGGCGGCGGGCGACTGACGACACCCCGGCGGCCGGCGCGGAGCGGGCGCCCCGGTCGCCCAGCGCCGAGGCATGCCCTGGCGACGCGGGGCGTCGGCGGGGCATCCCGCAGCGCGTCAAAGCGCTCGACCGGCCGCTCAGCCCTCGCCGGCGTCCACCACCAGCGCGCACGGCGAGTCGTCGGCGGACCACACCGGGGTCACGACCAGCCGGTGGAGCGCCGCCCTCGCGCGCGCGGCCTCGAGGACGGCCGTGCCCAGCGGCAGGTTGACCACCGTGACGCGCCGCGCCGAGCCCGAGCGGACCATCGCGATCGCCGAGTCCACGAGGCGCAGCTCGCGGTCGATCTCCGCCTGGAGAGCCTGCTCGGTGAGCGTGTCCACGGCGCCCTCCTCACCGCGGCCGTCGGAACGGCACGTCGGCGACGAGGATCCCCGGGTGGCCTGTCAGGGCGTCGCGCAGCCGGTGCGCGCTCTGGTTGTAGAGGAGGCGCTCCCACCAGTGGTTGATGATCCGCTCGGGGATCAGGACGATCGTGACCACCGATTGGTCCCGGTCCGCGGTCAGCTCCAGGTACCGGATCAGCGGGCGGACGAACTCACGATACGGCGACTCGACGATGACCAGCTCCACGCCCTGGACCTGTGCCTCGAAGCGCGAGCGGAACGCCTCGGCCGCTGCCACGTCGTCGGTGACGTGGACGGCCACCACGCTCTTCGACATCGTCATCCCCAGCTTGATGGCCTGGATCGCGTCGCGGCGCATGTCCTGCATCGGCACGATCACGCGCTGGCCGCGGCTGGGCGGCCCGATGACAGCCTCCGGCCGGACGTGCAGCTCGATCTCCGCGCCGTGGTACTCGCGCCCGATCAGCAGCATCAGCACGACCAGCGTGGGCACGATGATGAGCACGATCCACGCGCCGAGCGCGAACTTCGCGATCGCGAACACCACGACGACGATCGCCGTGGCCGCGGCCCCCACGCCGTTGATCACGGCGCTCCGCTGCCAGCCCGGCCCGCGCTCGGTCCACCAGTGGTGGACCATGCCCGACTGGCTCAGGGTGAACGAGGTGAACACGCCGATGGCATACAGCGGGATCAGGCGGTTGACGTCGCCGCCGAACACGACCACCAGCAGGATGGACACGGCCGCCAGCATCACGATGCCGGAGTTGAACGCCAGCCGCTCGCCGCGGAACGAGAACTGGCGGGGGAAGTAGCCGTCGCGGGCGAGGATTGACGACAGGCGGGGGAAGTCGGCGAAGCTCGTCTGGGCTGCCAGGACCAGGATGCCCATCGTGGCGAACATCAGGATGTAGTAGAGCGGGGACCGCCCGTAGAACACCGCCTGGGCGATCTGCGAGAGGATGGAATCGCCCGAGGTGCTGGGCACCGCGCCCGTCACGCCGGCCAGCCAGCTCATCCCCAGGAACATCGTGCCCAGCAGGGTGGCCATCACGACCATCGTGATCTGGGCGTTCTTCCACTCCGGGGGCTTGAACGCGGGCACGCCGTTGGCGACCGCCTCCGTGCCGGTCATGGCGGAGCTGCCGTCCGCGAAGGCCCGCATCAGAATCAGCAGGCTGACGCCCGCGACCGGCGGGGCGTACGCCTGAGTCGGGGGCGCCTGGAGGTGCTGGCCCAGCGCCGTGCGCACGACGCCCAGGCCGATCATCAGCAGCATCGAGCCCAGGAAGATGTAGGTGGGCGCCGCGAAGATGCTCCCGCTTTCCTTGAGCCCGCGCAGGTTGACGATCGTGACGAGGACGATGCTGGCGACGATGAGCGGGACCTCGAGGTGCAGCTGGTCGAGGATCGGCAGCGCCGAGGCGAGGTTGTACACGCCGGACGACACGGAGACGGCGACGGTGAGGACGTAGTCCACGAGCAGCGACGCCGCCGCGACGAGGCCCGCGAGCACGCCCAGGTTCGCGTGGGCGACGATGTAGCTGCCGCCGCCGTTCGGGTAGGCGCGGATGGTCTGGCGGTAGCTGAACGTCACGAGGACGAGCAGGCCGACGATCAGGAACGAGATCGGCAGCATGTAGCCGAACGCGGACGGCCCGGCGATCGCGAGCGTGACCAGGATCGCCTCGGTCGCGTAGGCCACCGAGCTCATCACGTCGGACGAGAACATCGGCAGCGCCTTCCACTTGGGCAGGCGCTGCTCCATCTCCTCGTGGGTGGACAGGACGCGGCCGAACAGCACGCGCCGGGCGCCGAACCCCAGCCGGCCGACGCCCGAGGTGGGCTCGCTGGCCGCGGGGCGGGCGACGATCGTGCCCGGTTCCCCGTACCGGAAGTAGCGCGCCTCGGGCCGGGCCACCCGGACACGCCGGTCGCCCGGCTTGCGGCCGGAGCGCGGGATGCGGCTGGGGACGCTGGTCCGGGGCTCGGGCGGCGGGTTCTCAGCCACGGGGCGCTCCCGGGGCGTCACCGGCTCGGGCCGGTGCCCGGCCGAGCGGTGGTCGATGTGCGTTGAGAGGGCGGTTCACGGGTGGCTCCGACGCCAGATGGGCGCGTTGACGTCTGCGCGGGCGGGGAGGTGGACGCGCCCGCCCGCATCCCAACGGTACCCGGAGCCCCGCGCTCAGCCGCCGGGGCGCGGGTCGGATTCGCTCAACATGGTCTCAACAACCGCGGGGCGCCAACTGTCGTCGCCCGGGCGCAAGGCGCGGACCCGGGCGGGGCGACGCGGGCGGCTCTCGGGCCCCCGGAGCCCCGCCGTCAGTTCGCGGCGCCCCGGAGTCCTGGCGTCAGGCCGCGCCGCCCGTCCCGAACTGGCGGTCGCCCGCGTCGCCGAGGCCCGGCATGATGTAGCCCTTCTCGTTGAGCTGGCGGTCCAGCGCGGCGCAGTAGATCTCGACGTCCGGGTGCGCCTTGCTGACGGCCGCCACGCCCTCGGGCGCCGCGATCAGGTTGACCAGCTTGATCCGCACCGCGCCCCAGCGCTTGAGGACCTCGATCGCCGCGGTGGCCGAGCCGCCGGTGGCGAGCATCGGGTCCAGGATCAGGCTCAGGTCCACGGTGGCGCTGTTGGGGAGCTTGTTGTAGTACTCGACCGGGCGGAGCGTCCGCTCGTCGCGGAACAGGCCGAGGTGCCAGACCTGCGCCGTGGGCATCAGCTCGAGGAACGCGTCCACCATGCCCAGGCCCGCGCGCAGGATCGGCACGAAACCGATGCGGTCGGCCAGCTCCTCGCCCTGCATCACCTCCAGCGGCGTCGGGACGTCGATCGGGCGCGTGTGGGCGTCCGCAAGGGCCTCGTAGCCCAGCAGCCACGAGAGCTCGCGCACGACCTCTCGGAACTTCTTGGGCTCGGTGTTCGCGTCGCGCAGGATGCTGAGCTTGTGGCGGACCGCGGGGTGCTGGGACACGTGGAGGTTCGGCCAGTCGGTCACGTGGGATCCCTCGCGCTGCTCGATTCGGGGCGGGTTGGGCGGCGCCGCCGCGAGACGCCTGCTCGGGGCGAATCCTAGCGCGCTATCCTCCCGTCCGATGGCCCCTCGCACCCCCGCCAAGGCATCCCGCCCGACGACCCCGCCCGTGTTGGTGCGCCAGGTCCGCAACGGCGTCGTGGAGTCGGTCCACCGCGGCGACATCGTGGAAGCGGACGTGAGCGGCGGGGTGCTGCGCGCGATCGGCGACCCGGACCGGGTGGCGTTCCTGCGGTCCACGGTGAAGCCCTTCGGGCTCGTTGCGCTGCTCCGGGCCGGGGGTCGCACGGAGTTCGATCTCGCCACGGACGAGATCGCGATCATGGCCTCGTCCCACTCCGGCGAGGACATCCACGTCCGCACGCTGCAGGCGCTCTACCGGCGCGTCGGCGTTGCTGCCAGCGTGCTCGCCTGCGGCACCGAGGGCATGCCGCTCGACGAGTTGACCGCGGCCCGGCTCGCGCGCGACGGGGAGCGCCCCAGCCCGCTGCGCCACATGTGCTCGGGCCAGCACTCGGTGTTCGTCCTGCTGGCCAAGCTCGGGGGCTGGAGCCCGGACGGCTACTGGGAGGCGGACCACCCCGCACAGCGCGCCTACGCCGAGACCGTGGCGTCGGCCTTCGGCGTCCGGCCCGGCCAGCTCCGGACGGGGATCGACGGCTGCGGCATCCCCACCTACGCCTTCCGCCTGCGCGACGTCGCCCGTGCGTTCGCGATGCTCGCGGCGCCCGAGGCCGTGCCGGCGAGTGACGGGCGGGCGGTGCTGGCGCCGCACCTGATCGTGGTCCGCGACGCGATGCTTCGCCACCCGGAGCTGGTTGCCGGGACCCGGGAGCGGCTCGACAGCGCGCTGATGAAGGCCGCGCCCGGGCGCCTCGTGAGCAAGAGCGGCATGGAGGCGCTGCGCGGCGTGGGGATCCTCGCGGGCCCGCGCACCGGGACGGCCGACACCCGCCCGACCGGGCTCGCCCTCAAGATCGAGGACGGCGACGGCTACGACCGCGGCACGTACGCCGCGTCGGTGGAGGCGCTGGCTCAGGTCGGCGTCCTGGATGCGGCGGCTGTCCGGGCGCTGGCCAGGTACCACCGCCCGCCGAGCTACGACCCGCGCGGCCGGCTGGTTGCGGAAGCGGTCCCCGAGTTCGAGCTTGCCCCGGTGGGCGAGCTCGCCGGCTGACACCGCCCCGGCGCATCGGCGCATCGGCGCCCCGCCGCCCCCGCCGGGCGGCCCGCCCCCGCCCGTACAATTCGCGCATGGCCCCCGACATCCGCGTCCGCATCGCGCCGAGCCCGACCGGCCCGCTCCACATCGGCACCGCGCGCACCGCGCTGTTCAACTACCTGTTCGCCCGCCACACCGGCGGCACGTTCCTGCTGCGCCTCGAGGACACCGACGTGGCGCGGAGCACCGCGGCCTTCGAGAAGGACATCCTCGACGGGCTCCACTGGCTGGGCATCACCTGGGACGAGGGCCCGGGCGTGGCCGGCCTGGAGGAGGCGGGCCCCTTCGCGCCCTATCGGCAGATGCAGCGCCTGGACCTGTACGCCGCTGCCGCAGACGTGCTGCTGGCCAAGGACCTCGCCTACCGCTGCTATTGCACGCCCGAGGAGCTCGAGGCTGAGCGCAGGGCGCGCGACGCGGCGAAGCTCCCGCCGGCCTACTCCGGCCGTTGCGCGCGCCTCACGCCCGGCGAGCGGGACGCCTTCGAGGCCGAGGGCCGCCGGGGTGCCGTCCGCTTTCGCGTTCGCCCGGGCGTCGTGGGCTGGAACGACCTCGTGCGCGACCGCGTGGAGATCGACACCGCCAACCTCGGCGGTGACTTCGTCATCGTCCGCGCGGACGGCAACCCGCTCTACCACTTCACCGTGGTCGTGGACGACATGGCGATGCGGATCAGCCACGTGATCCGCGGCGAGGACCACATCAGCAACACGCCCAAGCACATCCTGCTGTTCGAGGCGCTGGGCTACGAGATCCCCGAGTTCGGCCACCTGCCGCTCATCCTCAACCCCGACGGGACCAAGATGAGCAAGCGCAAGAGCCAGACCGCGGTCGCCGACTACATCGCCCAGGGCTTCACGCGCGAGGCGCTGGTCAACTACTTCGCGTTCCTCGGCTGGTCGCCGGGCACCGAGGACGACGTGATGACGCTCGACGAGATCGCCGCGCGCTTCGAGCTGGACAAGGTCCAGAAGGGCGGCGCCCGGTTCGACCGCGAGCGGCTCGAGTGGCTCAACGGCCAGTGGATCCGCCGGCTGGACGACACGGACCTCGTCGCCCGCCTGCTGCCCTTCACGGACGCCGCGGCCGCAGCCGGGCAGATCGGGCGGGCCCCGTCGGAAGAGGAGCTGACGACGCTGCTGCCGATCGTCCGCGAGCGGCTGAGCACCTTGGCGTCGATCACCGACGTGGTGGGCTTCCTGTGGCGCGACCTGGTGCCGGACCCTGCCCTGCTGGTCCCCAGGCGCTGGGACGCCGCCACGGCCATCGACGGGCTGATGGCTGCCCGGGAGGCGCTCGCCGCGCACGACGCGGTGACCTGGGAGGCCGACGAGCTGGAGCCGCCGCTGCGCGCGCTGGTCGAGGCCCGGGGCTGGAAGCCCGGTGACCTGTTCATGGCGATCCGCATGGCGGTGACCGGCCAGGCGGCGACGCCCCCGCTGTTCGACGTGCTCGTCGCGCTCGGCCGGGAGCGGACGCTCGCCCGGATGGACGCCGCGGTCGCCGCCCTCCGCGCGGCGGGCTGAGCCGGCCGCCGTGGTCCGCGCCGTCGACGGCCTCTCTCGACTGGCGGCCGCCGCCTCGTCTCCCGCGATCCTCGGGGCCATGGCCCGTCGCGCCGCGCCCGGGCGCCCACGAAGGGTTGACCGGCTGTGAACCAGCCGTTAACAACCCCGCCCGACGATGGCGCCCGCATGGCACGGACGATTCTCGTCGTTGACGACGAGGCAACGCTGCGGGAGACCCTCGTCGAGGCGCTCGAGCTCGAGGGGTTCCGCGCCGTGGCGGCCGCGGACGGGCGCGAGGCCCTCGAGGCGTTCCGCTCCGAGCACCCGGACCTCGTCCTGCTGGACCTCATGCTGCCCGAGCTCTCGGGCGTGGAGGTGTGCCGGATCCTGCGCGCCGAGTCGTCGGTGCCCATCGTGATGCTGACGGCGCGGGACTCCGAGGTGGACAAGGTGGTCGGCCTGGAGCTCGGCGCGGACGACTACGTGACCAAGCCGTTCTCGCTGCGCGAGCTGTCCGCCCGCATCCGCGGCATCTTCCGCCGCCAGGACCGGCTCGCGACGTCGTCCGCCGCCGTCCCGACCGATGCTGCCGCGGCCGCGCAGGTCCCGCCGCCGGTGGACCTCGGCCGGGTGCAGGTGGACTTGGCGGGCCACCGGCTCCTGCGAGACGGCAGGCCCGTCCCCATCAAGCCCAAGGCGTTCGAGCTGCTGGCGTTCCTGCTGCGCAACCCGGGCCAGGTGTTCACCCGCGACCAGCTGCTCGAGCACGTCTGGGGCTACGACTACGCGGGCGAGACGCGCACGGTGGACGTCCACGTGCACTGGCTGCGCGTGGAGGTGGAGGCCGACCCGGCGAACCCGGAGCTGCTCCAGACGGTGCGTGGCGTGGGGTACGTGCTCCGTCGCGACTGACGCGCCGGGAGGCCTGGCGGCCCCCGCAGCGAGCCGACCGCGCCGGCCGTCGTGTCCCCGCGCCCCGTCGACCGCGCCGGCCGTCGTGTCCCGCGCCCCAGCCCTCGGCGCCACGCGTCCCGCCCGCCGTTGGCGCCACGCGTCCTGCCCGCCGTTGGCGCCACGCGTCCTGCCCGGCCTCGGGTCCATCAGCTATGCCCACGGCGACTGGTAGTGATCGGAGCCCGCGCCCGGTCAGCCCCAAGCCGGTCGTTTCGCAACCCTCGGCCCTCGCCGATGCCTGGTAGGAATTGCTGATGGGCCGCCGCGGCCGGGTCGCCTCTAGCAGTCGCCTCAGGCATGGGTGAGGGTTACCGTCGGCGCGGACCGGCCAAGGACGGCAGGACCAAAGACTTGCTAACGCCGGGGAGCGTCCGGCCCACTGGGGGTGCGTCTGCGAGGCCGCCGGCCGCCGAGCCCGCTGGGGTGCGTCTGCGAGGATGCCGGCCGCCGAGCCCGGCCGGGAGCGCTAGACGGTCGCCAGGATCCGCTCGATCGTGTCAGCCGCGTCCTCGGCCGCGTCGATCGTCTCCTCGAGCTCGTTGTAGACCTCGCGCAGCCGGATCACCTCGAGCGTCTCGATGTCGCCTCTGAACAGCCGCCCGATCGCGGCGCGCGAGAGCTGATCGGCCTTGGACTCGAGCTCCTGCACGGTTCGCAGGTGCCGCGTGATGTCCTTGCCGCTCTCGAGCTTGCCGAGCGCCTCGCGCAGCTGCCCCGCCTGGGCGGCGATGATCCCCACCATCTGGCGCGCCTCGTCGGTGGGGGTCGTGATCCCGTAGATGTGGAACGTTTCGGCGGCCCCGTAGATCCCGTCGAGGACGTCGTCGAGGTGGTTGACGAGCTCGTGCATGTCCTCGCGCTCGAACGGCGTGGTGAACGAGCGCTCGAGACGCAGGATCACCTCGCCGTCGATGGCG